>JBAQEN010000331.1:0-4728 GCA_049286765.1 Methylococcaceae bacterium | reverse complement strand
CATTGGCTCATCCCGTGGGAGCCGTCCCTTTCCGTTGTCATCGTAATGGCCGTGACAGCGATGCTATTTATAAAAGGGTGCCTAGGATGCAAGCTGCTCTTTAGACAAAAATTATACTTTTGGACCGGGCTTTTATCCCTGTATGCCGTCTCCCATACCCAAGTCGATTATTACGCCGAGCATGAGTTTTTCGTTCATCAACTCAAAAGTCTAGTGCTGCATCATTTGGGGCCGTTTCTCATCGTACTGGCTTGCCCTAAAGTTGCACTTTCGGCAGGTTTCCCTATCTCAGGCAAGCGATTGCTCCGAATGGTTTCAATTTGGAAACCGGTACAATGTCTGGTTAGTGTCTTATTCCATCCGGTTGCCGCAGTCATCCTGTTCGTGGGATTGATTATTTTTTGGCTGCTGCCGCCAATTCACTTTGTTGCAATGCTCGACTGGCGCCTATACCGGCTGATGAACTGGAGCATGGCTGTAAACGGCCTGATGTTTTGGGGGCTCGTTCTGGATTCAGATTCCAAACGGTCTCCCGGCAGCCGCATTGCAATGATGCTTGCTGTGGTTCCGCCACAAATCCTGATAGGCGCATTAATTTTTTTCACACCGCATGAGCTTTACCCGATTTACACCCTCTGCGGACGGGCATTCACCAACGTAAGTTCTATGACAGACCAACAGATCGGGGGCTTGATTCTCTGGATGAATGCGGCAATGATGAGCGTGATCGGAATATTGATCGTAATTCACAAGGAATTGCGACAACCTAAACTTGTTTAGCAGTATTATACCGGCGAAAAAACCTCCACCGGATAAAAGCAAACGATAACCCATACGCCCCGATTACGGTTGCTTTTGAAGTGCACACCGCAATGATAACACTTGGCGCGTCGTCACCGGAGATGCCTTATTGCCCCAGCTATTACGGATGAAGCTAAGCACCTCGGCGATCTGCCGGTTGGTAAATTTTTTCGCAAAACCGGGCATTTCCTGGGGTTTTGGTCCGCTTTTCGTTTGCGCAGTCTTGCCGCCTTCGAGTACCAGCCGAATCAATGAGGTAGCGTTTTCTGAAAGAACGATCGAATTTCCGGCGAGTTTCGGAAATTTACCCGGTTCGCCATCTCCGGTTTCCTTATGGCATTTCACGCAGAATGACTGGTAAAGACCTGCGCCGGGATGCTCCACTTCGCCGGTTACGATTGCCGACAACTTCTTGGCTACGGCTGGCGCACCCGGATTATACGAGGCCCTTTCACCGTAAGCGGGAAGGGATTTCAGATAGTGCGCGATCGCATTCAGATCGTCTTTATGCAAATATTGGGTGCTGTTTTCGATGACATCGATCATGCTGCCTAACGCGGCTATCTGCCCGCCGTGACCTGTTTCCAGGAATTCGGCGATATCTGTTTCAGACCATCGGCCCAGCCCTGCGGCAGCGTCTCCTCTGAGATTCGCCGCATACCAATTGTCTACCACGGCTCCGCTTAAAAAGACCGGAGACGCTTCCGTATAAGCCCGTTCCTGAAAGCCAAGGCCGCGAGGCGTATGGCAGGCGCCGCAATGGCCGAGAGACTGCACCAGATAGGCTCCGCGATTCCACTGAGCGTCACGGTCATCATGCGGTTTATAGCGCTCGTGTTTAACGAAGGCGAAATCCCAGAAAATCAGGCTCAAGCGTATATTGAAAGGAAAAGGCAGCTTCGTTTCGGGCGGTTTATGGTTGACCGGCGCCACCTCGTTCATGAAATAGGCGTAAAGCGCACGAATATCGTCATCAGTAATAGCCGTGAACGACGCATAAGGCATCGCCGGGTACAGACGTCTGCCGTCCCTGGCAATGCCATTTCGAACTGCGCGGCCAAAATCTTCTAATGTGTACTTGCCGATGCCATTGACGGGGTCCGACGTAATGTTCGTCGAGTAAATTATTCCAAAAGGCGAATTGAGCGGCAGTCCACCGGCAAACGGCGGTTGTTGCGGTCCGGCCGTATGGCAAGCTATACAGTCACCTGCTCTGGCCAGATAGGCTCCACGGCTTATGTCGGCCGGGTCAGCTTGTTGCGCCACGGCCAGGCCGGATAATAATAGCGCACAGGCGCAGGCTACGACCTTGGCGGTCGTCCCATTTAAGGTGCCCCTGAAGGTTATTTTCAATGGCATGCTAATTAAAACCATGAGCTGCATGGCGGCACCAGCAAAACAGCAAAGATATTGAAAATAATCGCGGTTGTAAAAATGAAACTCGACATGAGGCTTAATTTTACTAAAAACCGGTTTCGGCCTTCGCCCGCCTCGATGACACTCACTCCCTCTCCAACCGGCTTACGTTCAGACTGCCGCCATGAGGTCCATGCAACAAACCCGGACAACAGAGCCACCGCAAGGCAGGCAATGCTAATCGCCGCCAGTATGACTGGCAGCCCTTCCCAGATCGGCGCAGACAGAGGTGTCTGATAAGGATAGCAGGCATGGGCTGCAAGCGGTTCGCTTAATGAAAATTGTGTTAGCCATGCGACCGGCGCGCCGAATAGACCCAACCCTATTCGTATCGCGCTCACTTGGCCGCGACGAGGGGCAGGAGATTCAAGTGGCGGATTGTGCTTGTGGGAAAGGTTCATAGTCTGTTCTAGTAAAGATATGGCATTAGATACAAGCTTGTAAATACAAACAGCCAGACCACATCGACGAAGTGCCAGTACAGTCCGCCAATGGTTACGGCGGCGTAGCGCCTGTCATCAAAATAACCCAGTGCGATCCAAAGCAGAAGCATCATCAGGATGATCAGCCCGACGATGACATGAAGCATATGAAAGCCGGTGATCGTGAAGTACAGCGATCCATAGAGATTCGATGTCATGTCATAGGTTTTGATGCTCCACTCATGGAGCTGAATGACGACGAAGCCAATGCCCAAAATCAACGCCAACGCCATCGATGCAAGGCTCCAACGCATCTGCCTGCGCTGAATGCAGCGCTCGCTCGCCCAAACGAAACCACTGCTGGCGAGCAGTATTAAGGTGTTCAGGCCCGGCATGACCAGAGAGGGCAAGCCTTCAGGCGGCCAGTGCTGCTCCGTTTGAGATGCCAGGTAAAAGTAGGAAAACAGTAGATAACCGAACAACGAACCTTCTGTGACAATTAGTGCCAGCACTCCCCACCAGCCACTGGAACGGTTACCCGCGCTGCCTACCGGTAGCGATTGGTCCAATTGCATCGTCTCAGCCATGAATTGCCTCCGTGTCATGTTTGCTATCCGGCACACGCTGGACCAAGGCTTTTCTCGGCCACATCCAGCTGATCAACGAAAGGCTGCAAACCACAGCCATCAGGCCTGTAAAACCCCACCAGTGGAGCAGCAAGCCGGCAAAGCTCAGAGCGCTAAACAGCCCGAGAAAGAACGGGGTATAGGAATCGTCCGGCATTTTGAGAATGATATCCGGTTTGGCATCGAGCGGCGTCGTGCCTATCGCTTCCCGTCCTTCCATGAGCAAATAACCTTGTTCAAGGCTGGAACGGCCCCCGCCTTCATCAAGCCGGTCCTCCCATAACGGATGGCGGCTGGCGACAAAGGGAATGACTGCAAAGTTATAAGCCGGCGGCGGCGATGGCATTGCCCATTCAAGCGTTGGCGCATCCCAGGGATTTGGAGCAGCCTGGGCGCCTCGCTTCAGACTGATAAGAATGTTGACTAGAAATATCAAAATGCCAGTGGCAAAAACAAAGGATCCAACCGATGTGACCATGTTGACCGTACTCCAGCCCATATTGGGTGCGTAGGTGTAAATCCGGCGCGGCATGCCCAGCAGTCCCGCCAGGTGCATCGGGAAGAAGCCCAGATTAAAGCCGATGAACATGACCCAGAAACTCCATTTTCCAAGCGTTTCATTCATCATGCGGCCAAAGAATTTGGGAAACCAGTAATAAATTCCGCCAATAACCGGAAATACATTGATACCAAGCAAAACATAATGCAGATGCGCGACGATGAAGTAGGTTTCGTTTAGCTGAAAATCCAGAGGTACGGCGGCCGTCATCACCCCTGAAAGTCCGCCGATGACAAAAAGAATGACAAAACCGGCGAAAAACAGAAACGGCGTATTGAAGACCGGTCGGCCCAGCCAGATGGTTGCTATCCATGCGAAGACGGCGACGGCGCTCGGGATCGAAATCACCATGCTGGCGGCCCCGAAAAACGAAAGTGCAAGCGTCGGCAACCCGGCAGCGAACATATGATGTATCCATACCCCGAAGCCGAGCAGCATCGTCGCCATCGTTGACAGCGCTACGGCCGAGTAACCCACTAAAGGACGCCGGCAAAAGGTAGGCAGAGCGTCGGAAACGATACCCATGGCGGGCAGCACGACCGCATAAACCCAGGGATGTCCGAACATCCAGAACAAGTGCTGCCAAAGCAGGGGCTTACCGCCATTGACCACATCGAAGAAATGCGTACCTATTTGACGGTCCAGCCACAGCAGAAAAAAGGCGAGACTGACTGAGGGAATAGCAAAAATATTTGCGACTGATGCCGTCAGCGTCCCCCAAACTAGGATGGGCACCCGATTGATCGACATGCCGGGTGCGCGCATTCGAAATAGTGTGACCACAAAATTGATAGCCCCGACAGTGGTGGAAATCCCCAGTAACACCATACCGAGCGCGTAGACGTCGATATTGGGGCCGGTGTTGTACTCCAGCCCTGCAAAGGGCACATAGTTGAACCAGCCT
>JBAQEN010000330.1:0-7180 GCA_049286765.1 Methylococcaceae bacterium | reverse complement strand
GCTGATCTGCTGCCTGTTTGAAACAGATTTGTAGCGGCGTGATGTCATGTTTTTATGCAATTCATTATATTTATCAATGAAATACATTATACCATGCGGATGATGAAATAATACTTTCACAGTCTCTAGCGCGAAACCGCCCTACGAGCTATAGGAAGAATATAAGCAAGTTGGGACGGATTTTGCAACCCCGTCCTAAACGTTTGAACGCTTCCTCTATCTTTGAACTATGCGAGTAACCTTGCGGGCAATCAAGGACAGACCGATACTTAAGCCGCCTCACGTTCGGCAGCCTCAATGATGCTGTCAGGCACACCCAGTTTTTTTTAATGCGGCGATTAGCTTGGCCACCTTAACCGATGAAAATTGAGCTTCGTCGTGGCGCAAGCCCTCACTGATATAAGACTTCCTGATTAGCAAGGATCTTCCACCATCCACAGCCAAGCTTCGGGTCGTGGGCCGGTGACTACCGCAGCCACCAGCAGGCGTTCGGGCAACGTTTTGTGCTGGAACCGGCGATTGAACCGATAGGCGATCGCGGCCAAGTAGCGGCCGGCGCACTGGTTGTGAAACAAACTTCAGAGTATACTTTTATTATATGGTTTATATTGTGATTTGGTTTGTTAGCTGTGATTCTTGACGGAATCAGTTAACAGATATCCCACTTTTATTGCCAACCGCATACCAGAAATCACTATAAGTTATTTGATTGGTAGGTAATGCAGGGGCTCTTAAGTGCTTTACCCTTGTCCGGAAGGATCAAACAGGAGTGATCATGAGCAAGATGTGGCATAAAAACCGTCCTCAACGAGAGAAGCATTCGATCACAGCAATGATGTCAGCACTGTTCCTGGTATGTGCCGTTGCGCTTCCTCTTGGCGCCGCCGAAGCTCCACTGAAAAACGCTTCCCTGATGCCGATGTGGAGTCCACAGGCCCAGTTTGCAGGATATTACGTAGCTCTCGACAAGGGAATCTATGCCCGGCATGGGATTGACCTCAAAATCCTCAGGGCTGGGCCCGGATGTTCTCCCGCTGAAGCGCTAGAGAAAGGCGCAGCCGACTTCGCCATTCTTTGGCTGACTACCGCCCTGCAGCATCGCTCTGCAGGCACCGGGCTCGTTAACCTGGCTCAAATCATCCAGCGCTCGTCGATCATGCTGATTTCAAAAAAAACTGCCGGGATCAAGACCATCGACGATATGGAAGGCAAAAAAGTGGGGTTGTGGGAAGGATACGTGTCAATACCTCCGCGCACGCTCTTCACCGAGCACCACATCAAGGTCCGGGAAGTGCGCCAGTCCCACACCGTCAATCTCTTTCTGCGCGGCGGCATCGATGTGACATCCGCGATGTGGTTCAACGAGTACCACACGATACTCAATTCAGGGATCGATCCTGAGGAGTTGAATGTCATATTCCTGAGAGATCAGGGCATGAATTTTCTGGAGGATGGAATCTATACGATGGAAAAGACTCTCCACAAAGATCCTGCCCTGGCAGCAGCCTTTGTTGACGCCTCGTTGGAGGGATGGCGTTACGCCTTTGATCATCCGGATGAGGCGCTGGATATTGTCATTAAACACATGCGCGAGGCGCATCTACCTGCCAACAGGATGCACCAGAAATGGATGCTGGAACGGATGCGGGACCTGATGATGCCTGTCAATCCTCAGGGAACACCCGGCTATCTTATAAAGCAGGATTATGAGGACGCAGGCCGCGCCATGCAAAAACACGGCCTGATTCGCAGCTATCCCGATTACAACGAGTTTGTCTGGAGGGCCGATGCAGGGAAAAAATAGCATCGTCATCAGACTCGTTCTGGTCATAACGCTCTCTAGCGCAGTCATCTTTGCCGTGACGCTCGGCTATAACTATTACCAATCCCGCGTCATTCTGCAAAACGAGCTGGAAAGCAATGCTCGCAACCTCGCTATGTCATTGGTCAACCGGGTAGAGATACAATTGACGGGGGTTACCAAAGTGACGGAAGGGCTAGCCCGCTACGTGGAGACAGACAAGCATACAGAGCAGAAACTTCTCTCCTTGATCAGAACAACCGTCGAAAACAATCCCGAAATTTATGGCGCATTCGTCGCCTTTGAGCCCTATGCCTTCAGCACCAAATCACGCCTGTATGCGCCCTATTATTACCGGGAGAAGGGGAAGATTGTCTTTGAAGGCCTGGAAAACTCATACATCGACTACCCGTATCCGTACTGGGATTGGTACCAGATTCCGCGTGAACTGGGCAAACTCGAATGGAGCGAACCTTACTTCGATGAAGGCGCCGGCAATATTCTGATGTCGACCTGTTCGCTGCCCTTTTACAGGGAAATCAATGGCAAGAAACAACTCCAGGGGGTTGTGGGTGCAGACGTTTCCCTCGACGCCCTGACAGAATATATCTCCTCGGTCAAGATACTCAGAACCGGCTATGCAGCCCTGCTTACCCGCAACGGGACGGTACTTGCTCACCCTTTGAAGGACGCCATCATGAATGAAACATTCTTCAGCATTGCAGAAGCACGTCAGGACCCCTTTCTGCGGCAGCTCGGCAAGAAAATGGTCAGGGGCGAGACCGGTTTCGTCCACTACAAAAGTCTGGTAGGCTTCACCAGCTGGATGTATTACACTCCGATCCCTTCGACAGGATGGACGCTTGCTGTCTTATTCCCTGAGACGGAGCTTCTGGAGAATGTCAGAAAGTTGAGTATGACCATGGCGGCGATGGGTTTTGGAGGGATATTGCTGCTGACCCTGGCGGTCATCTATATTGCCAGGGCCATCATCAAGCCACTGCAATTGCTGACTGCAGCAACCGATGAGATCGCTTCCGGGAACTTTGACGTGGCATTGCCAACGGTGCGCTCAAACGACGAAGTGGGTATACTCACCCGCGACTTTCAGGCCATGCAGGCGTCGCTTAAGGAGTACATCAAGAACCTGACCGAGACGACAGCCGCCAAGGAACGAATCCAGAGCGAGCTCAAGGTTGCGACCAATATTCAAGCGAGCCTGCTGCCGCGCATTTTCCCCCCCTTTCCCGATCATCCCGAATTTGATATCTACGCATCAATGGTGCCGGCCAAAGAAGTAGGGGGCGACTTCTACGACTTCTTTTTCATTGACGAGAAGAATCTGTGTTTCCTGATTGCGGACGTTTCCGACAAGGGGGTCCCCGCCGCACTATTCATGATGGTGGCCAAAACCCTGTTGAAGACCGAAGGCCAGCGGCTTGGTGAACCGGACAAGATGCTTTCCTCCGTCAACAAGATTCTCGCAACGGATAATGACACCTGCATGTTCACGACGGTGTTCTGCGCCATCCTTGATATCACGACCGGGGATGTGCGTTTTGCCAATGCCGGACACAATCCCCCGCTTATCATAGACTCGCAGGGCGTGCGCTATCTCACGCCGAAACCGGGCCTGATGCTGGGCGCCATGACCGAAACTGTCTTTGTGACCGAGTGTCTCACGCTGGAGCAGGAAGGCGCTCTCTTTCTCTATACCGATGGTGTGACCGAGGCAAAAAATCCGGAGGATGTGCTGTATGGTGAGGAGCGGTTGCTGAAAGCGTTGCAAACAGCTTCCCAAGAGGATCTTGCAAATATGATCCATTACATCAGTTCTGAGGTAGCGCATCATGCGGGCGGCGCCCCTCAATCAGACGATATCACCATGCTGGCGATAAAAATATCAAAGAAGAGGTCAGCCTAACATGGTCAAGGAGGGATGTATGAAAAAAACGACACTGTTAGCGCTGATTATTCTGGCGGCAATCATTCTTCTCGCCGGTTGCAGAAAAAGTGAAATCGTCATTGCCAGTCTTGATGATGCAAAAAATGCAAGAATCGGTGTGATGACTGGTTCAACCGGAGAGGCCATTACTATCGCAAGGTTCCCGAAGGCGCAGGTCAAAAGTTTCGACGATATCATGGATGCCGTTGCCGCGATGAAATCCGGACAACTCGATGCCATCGTGACGGCATTCCCCGCGGCGCTTCAGGTCTCGAAGAAGAATCAGGAATTGGGGCTGCTGCCCGAGCCGCTTGATTACGAGGATACCGCGATTGCAGTCAAGAAAGGCAATGATGAGCTACTGGCCACATTGAACCGGATCATTGCTGAGCTGAAAAGCGACGGCACACTGGAATCGATGAAGAAGCGCTGGTTCAAGCCGGATTTGACCCCTTATGAAGAAATGAACATCGCGCTTCCCAGTGAAGGGCCGCCGCTAAAAATAGGGGTCAGCGCCACACGAGAGCCATTCAGTTTCGTGGACAAAAACGGCAGGGTAACCGGACATGACGGTGAGCTTGCGCGTATTATCGGCGCCAAACTCCAGAGGCCAGTCGAATTTTTTAACATGAAATTCATGGCGCTGATCCCGGCCCTGCAATCGGGCAAGGTTGATCTGATCGTAACCGGCATGACGGCAACCGATGAGCGTAAAAAATATGTCGATTTTACTGAGCCTTATTATGCCAACGCGCAGGTCATGCTGGTCAGAAAAAGCGCTGCGGCAAAGCCGGCGTCATCATCAACCTCTTTAAGCGGTGCCAATAAGGGCAATGAGATTTCAGGACTAGAGGATATCGACGGTAAAAGAATCGGCGTCCTGGGTGGTTCTGCCGGAGACTTGGCGGCCCGCAGGCACTTTCCCAACGCAACTTTTCAGGTATTTATCGCTTCAGCCGATGCCGCCCTTGCGGTAAAGACCCGCAAAGCGGATGCCTTTGTCTATGACAAGAGTGTGCTGCTTAATCTTGCCGAGAAAAATCCGGAGCTGGTCATTCTGGATCAACCGGTGGATAAACTTGAAGTGGCAGCCGCCATCAGGAAAGACAACACCACCTTGCTTGCCGAGATAAACAGGGCGTTAGCCGAACTGAAAAAGGAAGGCACCCTTAAGCACTTGAGAGCCAAATGGATTGATGCAAAATATACGGTAACGCCGCAGATATCGCCAAGCAAAGGTACCCCTGGAAAAGGGACTTTGAGGATGGGGACTTGCGCCACCATCGAACCCTTTTCATTCCAGGCGAATGGAAAACTGACCGGTCTGGACATCGAGCTGAGCCGGTTACTTGGTCAGCGTCTTGGCAAAAAAATCGTGATCAGTGATATGAATTTTGAAGGCCTGATCCCTGCGCTGCAGTCAGGCAAAATCGATTTTGCGCTGTCCAATTTTAATGTCACGGAAGAGCGCAAGAAACTGATCAATTTCTCACTGCCGTATGTTGAAAATGACATTTCAGCGCTGGTCAGACGGCCTTCCACCGTCGAGCGTCAAACGGCCATCAAGCAAGGCCCACAGCTTGCATCCGTTGCAGACTTGAAAGACAAGCGAATCGGTGTTCTGGTCGGCTCTGCTCACGACACTTATGCGACGAAAAACTATCCTGATGCCACAATTCTCCAATATAAGTCTCCCGCCGATGTGGCTTTGGCGGTCAAGACCGGCAAGGTCGATGCCGCCCTGTTCGATGCCGAGCCTTTACGCGAAATCATGCGCCAGGACGACAGCTTGAGGCTATTGGGGGAACCCCTGTTCACCTTTGACGTAGGCGTCGGTTTCAAAAAAGACAATGAGGCCCTGAGGGATCAATTCAATCAATTTTTAGCGCAGATCAAGCAAAACGGCGTCCACGGGGAGATGGTTCATCGCTGGATGGAAAAGGGCGATACGCGTATGCCGGTCATCGAAAACGCTAAAAAGAATGGCGTTCTGGTCGTGGGCGTCAGCGACGCAGGGATGCCGTTTACCGCAGTCAAACATAACCGGCTGGCCGGGTTCGATATCGAACTATCAGAGAGATTCGCGGCGTATCTCGGCAAAGAGGTCAAATTTGCCAATATGGATTTCGGCAGCCTGATCGCTGCCGTTTCTACCGGCAAGGCCGACATGATTGCGAGTGCAATCTATGTGACGGAAGAAAGAAAAAAACAGATCAATTTCTCCGATCCCTATTACGAGATGGGCACCAGAGTCTTCGCCTTGAAGAAAAATATCCTGGCCGCGAACGGCGCCGGAGCTGATCAGGTCAAACATAAAAAACTGACATCGGTTGCCGATCTCAAAGACAAACGCATCGGCGTGCTGCTCGGTTCCGTTCACGATACGTATGCAATGGAGCACTACCCAAATGCCACCATCCTTCAATACAAATCGCTGCCTGACCTGGTGCTGGCCGTGAAATCAGGAAAGATCGATGCCGCGATCTATACCCTAGAAACGCTGCTCGAATTACTTCGCGGCGACAGCGAGTTGGGGCTCCTGGGGGACTCCTTGATGTCCAACCCGATCGGAATGGGTTTCAACAAGGACAACGACCTCTTGCGAGAACGGTTCAATACTTTCCTCAAACAGATCAAGTCGAACGGCGACTTCGAAGACATGGTGAAGCGCTGGATCAAAAACGCCGGTACCGTGATGCCGGAGATTTCCAACGCGGGTGCTAATGGCGTCCTCGTCGTAAGCATCGTCAGCGACAAGGGGCTTCCATTTGCCGTGGTCAAAGACGGCAAGTTAATCGGCTTCGATATCGAGCTTGCGGAGCGCTTCGGGGCCTATCTCGATAAAAAA
The DNA here is from genome assembly GCA_049286765.1 of Methylococcaceae bacterium. GTDB lineage: Bacteria > Pseudomonadota > Gammaproteobacteria > Methylococcales > Methylomonadaceae > JAGXGJ01. The sequence continues at coordinate 586 of JBAQEN010000330.1, read as the reverse complement.
GTCGAATACTCCGACATGGAATTCGGCAACCTGATTGCAGCGGTTTCGAGTGGCAAAATCGACATGATCAACAGCACCTTGATGATGACTGAAGAGCGCAAAACCCGAATCGATTTTTCGGACCCGTATTATGAGCTCGGGGCCAACGTGTTTGCACTGAAAAAGAATATTGCGGCCTTCGAGACGAAGGCGGGAACTGCAAATGCTTCGCTACCGTTTCTGACAAGGATGGCCGACAGTTTTCGCAGTAACATCATCCAGGAGAATCGTTATCTCCTGATCCTGGATGGACTCAAAACTACTGTGGTCATTTCGATATTCGCGACGCTCTTCGGAACACTGCTAGGCGCGCTGGTCTGTTTTATGCGGATGTCGAAGCGGACGGTTCTCAACCTGCCTGCCAGGGTTTATATCAACATGATCCGCGGCATGCCGGTGCTGGTGCTATTAATGCTGATTTTCTATGTCGTCTTCGCCTCGGTCGACATTAATCCAGTGCTGGTGGCCATTATTGCCTTCGGAATGAATTTTGCCTCCTATGTGTCCGAGATCTTCAGAACCGGCATAGAAGGGATTGATAAAGGCC
>JBAQEN010000329.1:0-6071 GCA_049286765.1 Methylococcaceae bacterium | reverse complement strand
GGAAAAAGGTAGTAGCGGTCGTTCAAATCTGGGCTATATCGAAAAACGCCTTAAGGACAAAGCTTTTAAAAACTGCCGGAAATTCACCGAGAGCGATGAAGAGTTTCTGAACGGACTGCGTCAGATGATTGCTCAGGGCAGCATCGCCAAAAAAATAGCGCAGAAAATAAAAAAGGAACTGGAAACAACTCTGGAACCTCTCGATGTATTAATCATTTTACGCAAGCATATCCGCACTGTAGAAGCTGTAGACACTCAAAACAATCATTCAGCGACAAAAAGGGAAGTCATCCTTTCCGGCTATCAGCTTAAGGAATAAATAAAATTATGGATAATGAGCAAGCGAAAAAAACCATCAAAGACGTTCTGCAAAATCCGTTTGATCGTGAAAAGTATATAAACTTTGTCAGCAACCTGCTTAATCACATCGAACGCAGAGACAAGCGCTACAGTGGCGGCGAAGTGCCGGAAGCCTATCGCGCCCATATCAATCAATACTGGCGAGTGGGTAAATACATCAGTCCGGATGATGAAGAAATGGACATCCTGATTATCGAGGTCAAAAGCCTGTCCAAACTGGATCGTGCGCGGACTACCCTAAGAAATTTCGCCATCAATCGGCTCAAGCAATTCGAAAAGGATTATTCGCTAATCGCTTTTTATTCCAAAGAAGACCAGGGAGCAGATTGGCGTTTTTCTTTTGTTAAAATTGAACACGAAGCCTATCAGGATGATAAAGGTAAAGTAAAAACCCGGACAGATTTTACACCAGCACGGCGTTATTCATTTCTTGTGGGAGAGCATGAAAATTCATATACCGCACAAAAACAACTGCTTCCCCTGTTGCAAGCCGATACTTCCGATCCGACATTGAAAAGCATTGAAGACGCGTTTAGTATCGAAAAAGTAACTGATGAATTCTTTCAGCAATACTGTGAACTTTATCTAAAGCTTTCAGAACATGTAGCTAAGGAACTGGTGCTTCAGTGTAAATCCGATGAAGAAACCCGTCAAACTGTAAGCCGTTTTGCCAAAAAACTGCTCGGACAAATCGTTTTCCTTTATTTCCTACAGAAAAAAGGTTGGTTGAGTTTTTGTAAGGAACACGCCTTGGATACTGACAACAGGCGTTTTATGAGCGTATGGTTTAATAAAATCAAAAAGGCAAACCAAAATTATTATGGCGATTTTCTGCAATATCTTTTCTACGACGCGCTTGCCAATGACCGTAAAGGTACGGAAGACCCTGCATGGTACGAGCGATTCGATTGCAAAATTCCTTTCCTCAATGGCGGTCTGTTTGAAGCCGATTATGACTGGACAGTTCATGCTATCCGGATAAGCAATGAGCTGTTTCATAACGCCGCACTTAACAAAGCCGGGGATATTGGCACCGGCATTCTTGATGTATTCGACCGCTACAATTTCACAATCAAGGAAGACGAGCCGCTGGAAAAAGAAGTCGCCGTCGATCCTGAAATGCTCGGAAAAGTGTTTGAAAACATGCTGGATGTGTCAGAACGTAAAAGCAAGGGTGCTTTCTATACCCCCCGTGAAATCGTCCATTATATGTGTCAGGAAAGCCTGATTCATTATTTGGCTGATTCTGTAAAACAAGTACCTAAAGCTGACCTGGAAGACTTTATCCGCAAGGGTCATTTGTTTCTGGAAAATGATTCGGCGGCAATGCAGGCCGGCCAAAAAATCGCCAACGGCGAACAGCTTACCACTAAACACAGACTCGAAATTCCGGCCAGCATCCGCGAACATGCTGGAATACTCGATGAAAAACTGAAAAGCATTAAAATCTGTGACCCGGCCATCGGTTCGGGTGCTTTTCCGGTTGGCTTGCTACATGAAATTGTCAATGCGCGCCTGATTTTGAAAGCATTTATCCAAGATAAGCAATCAGTTTATGAGCTAAAACGCCATTGTATCGAGCAATCCATCTATGGTGTAGATATTGATGCCAGTGCGATTGATATTGCACGGCTACGCTTATGGCTCTCGCTGATTGTGGATGAAAGCGACTACGCGAAAATTGAAGCACTGCCAAACCTGGATTACAAGATTATGCAGGGCAACAGCCTTGTTGAAGATTATGACGGCATCAAGCTATTTAATGATGATTTTATTAACCAGCAAGACGAGACGGAAGCTGAGATACAACGCCTCAAAGAATATCAAACTAAACTTCAGGCCGAATACTTTTCGCTACATAAAACCGATCAACTTTCAATTGGCAAAAAAAAACAACTAGATAAGGATTTAGGGAATATTGCCAAGTCTCTGAAAGAGCTGATTTATTCTGACAAAGATAAAGTTCCGCTATATCCTCATCAAGTTTTCGATACCATCAGCCAGGAAAAAGTCAAAGCCCAACAACTCGAACGGCTCCACAAAGATTTCTTTTCCGAGTGTATTCCGGCAAAAAAAGCAGAAATACGCCAACAGATTTCAACACTGGAATGGGAGCTTATTGAAGCGACACTCAAAGAGCACAATCAGATGAATGCTTTAGAAAAAATCCAGGCACTCAAGCAAAATAATGAAAAACCTTTTTTTCTATGGAAACTGAATTTTCCGGAAGTGTTCAAGCAGCATGGCGGTTTTGATGTGGTGATTGGAAATCCGCCTTATGTGCAAATTCAAAAGTTTAGCGGTCAAGATATCCAAAAAGCATGGCAAAATCAAAATTATCAAACCTTTGAAAAAACAGGCGATATTTACGCGCTGTTTTATGAAAAAGGCAATCGCATACTGAGAGATAATGGAATATTAACTTTTATTACCTCGAACAAATGGATGCGGGCGAATTACGGAAAATCATTGCGACATTATTTTCTTAAGCAAGTTGCAATTCACCAGTTAATTGATTTTGGCGATTCACCTATTTTTAAAGAGGCAACGACTTACACAAACATTATGTTGTTCTCTAAAGCTCAAGATAATGTTCAAGTTAAAGCCTGGGATGTCAGTAAAACCTATATCCCTAATGCTTCACTGAAAACCATGCTTGCCAAAGCAGGTGAAGGCTTTGCTTTTTTCAATGCCGATGGATTTGTGATTGTTCCAGAAAAACTGGGCCATATTAAAAAACGTATTGAAGCGGTAGGTACGCCGCTAAAAGACTGGAATATCTCAATTAACTATGGCATCAAAACTGGATTTAATGAAGCCTTTATTATTAACGGCAAAAAGAAAGATGAATTGATCGCTAAAGACCCGAAAAGCGCAGAAATTATCAAGCCGATATTGCGAGGACGTGATATTAAGCGTTATCAGGCCAGTTTTGCTGATTTGTGGCTGATTGATACGCATAATGGTTATAACAATGAGTCACCCATAAAAATAGAAAACTATCCTGTTGTAAAGGAATATTTGGATACACATCTGGATAGTCTTACAAAACGACAAGATAAAGGAGTTACGCCTTACAATTTACGTCATTGTGCTTATCATCAGGATTTTGAAAAAGAGAAGATCATTTGGTTGGAAATGTCTCCAATACCAAATTTTTGCTATGAGGAATCTCCTGTTTTTGTTCTGAATACAGCTTATATCTTAACCGGATCGTCATTAAAATACCTTCTGGCTGTTTTAAATTCATCGGTTTTAGATGCTTATTTTTCCATGATCTCAACTGATGTGAGAGGAAATACAAGACGATATTTTAAACAGTATGTGGAAATTCTTCCCATCCCTGAAAAACCAAACGAGTCTCATTATTTTGATTCCCTTGTGGACTTTATTAAGTTAACTAAAGGATTGAATCTTAAACTCCAAACCGCCTACTTTGAACAAATCATCGACGGTCTAGTCTTCGAATTGTATTTTGCAGAGGAAATCAACGCAGCGAACAAACCCATCGTTAAACACTTGGGCGAACTTAAGCCCATCACCGAAGATATGACAGCTGAGGAAAAACTGGCAATTATTCAAAGTGAATTTGACCGGCTTTACGAACCCAGCCATCCGGTGCGTAATCATCTGGAAACCCTCGATTCCGTTGAACCCGTCAGAATTGTCAAGGAAGCCTTGCAATGAAAATAAAGGTCATTGAGATCAATAACTACAAGGCTTTCTATGGCAAACAGAAAATCAATGTCGGTGGCAAAAACCTGTTCATTTACGGCGAAAACGGCAGCGGTAAAAGCTCGTTGTATTATGCCTTAAAAGATTTTTTCCAATCTTCCATAGAAGACATTGATCTGAATGAGTTGGAAAATATCTTTATTCCCGATTCGAAAAAAGGCAACAGTTACATCAAAGTGACCTTTAAGCCAAACAGTGAAGGTAAAAACCGCAACCAGCATTTTCAGTTGGCGGCCGCGATTAAAAATACTGACTCAGGCGATGACACCAGCATCCGCGATGCCAACAAACTGAAAAGTTTCCTGACCTACAAACATCTGCTGGAAATTCATCACATCCAGAAAGGCAAACAGATTGACTTATTTAATTTGTTGGTTAATGGCGTACTAAAACATTTCAGATACACATTAACCAACGGAAAAGAGCTGGGCGAACTTTGGCATGTTGTTGAAACAAATATTGCCAAAACGACGGATATTAGTTACAACCTTACCCAGAAAAAGAAAGACGTCAATGCGGCGCTCCTTACCTTCAATGAAGCCTTCAGCGAGTTATTCAATACAGATAGCCCGGAATACATCCTTAAACACGCAAATCCAATACTCGACCAGTTCAATCATAATCTTCAAATAAAACTGGCTTACCGGCAGGCAATATCAAATAGCGACTATCAAGCCATCGAAAATAATCATGTCCAGATTGATTTAACCTATGCGGGTAAAAAAATCGCTGAGCCACATTTATTTCTGAATGAAGCCCGATTATCTGCAATTGCCATTTCGATTTACCTGGGCATGATCAAGCGCCACATCCAGGGCATTCCCTGCAAGATTCTGTTTCTGGATGATATTTTTATTGGCCTTGATATTGCCAATCGCCTGCCGTTATTAAACATTCTAAAATCCGAATTCCCCGACTATCAAATCTTCATTACCACTTACGATAAACCTTGGTACGAATATGCCAAAAGTTATTTGGAAGGTGCTGAGAACTGGAAAACACTGGAGTTCTATGCGCAAGAAACCAAGGAAGGCTATGAAATCCCTTTAATCAATGACGATAGCGATTTTCTGCAAAAAGCAGAAAAATATTGCAATGAATGTGACTATAAAGCCGCCGCTGTATATACCCGTTCAGCATTTGAGAAAATCCTGAGAAAATATTGCGAGGATAAGAAAAAGAAAATCACTTTTAAAGCTAAATTGAAAGATTACACAACCGAAGATTTTTGGGGTGTCATTAAAGAGGATGTCAATTCATCGATCCAATCCGAAATTGAAAAATATCGTGCTTTGGTGCTTAATGCTTTTAGTCATTACAATACTGAACGGCATGAAATTAAAACAGAATTGAAAAATGCCATGGAAGCTGTCAAAAATTTGAAAAATGAATTAAGCAAGCAATCTTGAAAAAATATTTATTAGGTGAAAACCATGCAAGCTATAGAATTTGAAACGCACCTGGAAAATGGCCTGATTCATTTGCCTGTTTCTCTCCAACATTGGCAGGAAGGCAAACACGTTAAAGTCATTGTGTTAGTTGATGAAAGTGTGGACGACACAGAAGAACAACAAAATCGGCAATCCATCAACCGTCACGCCGGAAAAATCAGCCTGACACAAGACCCTTTAGACTTCCAAAAAAATATACGAGATGAATGGACATGAGTATCGTTTTAGATACCAACGCAGTGCTCTATTTTTTAGCAGGGCGTTTAGCTGAACCTCTACCACAGGCTGATTTTTATGTGTCAGTGATTACCGAAATCGAATTATTGTCTTATCCATTACTAAAGATGGAAGATGAAACTGAAATCCACGCTTTTTTAAACGATGTGACGATTATTGATTTAACTGAAACAATTAAACAATCCGCGATTGCTTTTCGTCGCCAATATCGGCTTAAATTACCCGATGCACTGATTGTGGCAACTGCACATAGTTTAAATGCAGTGTTGTTTACTAATGATATTAAGT
>JBAQEN010000328.1:0-9820 GCA_049286765.1 Methylococcaceae bacterium | reverse complement strand
CGTTTCGGATCAAGCGCGTGCTCAAAGGCAAGGGTGATTTCCCTGAGACTACTGTCAGGATTATGCAAGGCAGCTGCGTCACTCGCATCAATTCGCCTGAAATCTATGCCCTGTTCATAAACACTCTTGATCGCCGGCAACTTGCCAAGCATCGTAATAAAAAAATCAAGTGTTAATCTATTGCCATAGGTGAAGGGTCTTACGCTGCGCATTTTTTGATAAAAACTGGCCAGCCTTTCAGCAATATTTTCGGTTCTGATAACAAAGCCATTATTATCAAAAATTGCCGTATCCTTATTGCCATCGTCATCCAAAACCAGGCGTTCTATCGTTTCACGAAACTCTTTTCTTTTATCAGCGTCAGTCATCGTACCAGGACGATGGGTAACGGTGGGTTGTTCCTTCCAATCCTGAAACATTTCACGATGAATACGCGAAAAAAGCCCCGTCAGATAAGTTACGCGCTTGGTCTGATCGTGAGAAACGGTTCCTTCTGCCTCTTGCTGAAGAGTTGATAACAATTTCGTGCCCTGAGAAATCGCCAATGCAGTCCTTAATTTCTTCAGTTGTTTATAGCCTGAAATTCGAGGGATATTATTTTTATTCATGATTCCAGCCTTTCAATCATCGTTTCAAACAGGACGCAATGCTCTGAATGTCAGCACTTCTATCAAGCGCTTTCTCCTGAGGTTTCATTACTCCAGGATTTTTTTATCCAGCTCTTGCAAATGCCTTAACTTTTCCCTGATTTTGATTTCCAGCCCTCTATCTACCGGCTGGTAATAACAGGTACCCGCCAGTTGCTCCGGGAAATAATTCTCACCAGCAGCATAAGCTTCCGGCTCATTATGGGCATACCGGTATTCTTTGCCATAATTCAGCGATTTCATTAACTGGGTCGGTGCATTTCGTAAATGCACCGGCACACCCAAACTGCCGCTTTGTCTGGCATCGCGCATGGCGGCATTGTAAGCCATATAGACTGCGTTGCTTTTCGGTGCGCAGGCCATATAGACAATCGCCTGCGCCAAGGCCAGTTCGCCTTCGGGACTACCCAGGCGTTCCTGGGCTTCCCAGGCATTAATGGCTATTTGCAAGGCTCTGGGATCGGCATTGCCTATGTCTTCGGAGGCAATTCTGACGATGCGTCTGGCCAAATAGGATAAGTCACAACCGGCATCCATCATGCGGCATAACCAGTAGAGCGAAGCATCGGGCGAACTGCCTCGAACTGATTTATGCAACGCCGAAATCTGATTATAAAATTCTTCGCCCTGATTATCAAAGCGTCTAACCCCGCCGGACAGCACTTCCCGTACGCATGTTTCATTAATTACTTTGCTATCCTTTGCTGCGGCAAGCTCCACTGCAATTTCAAGTAAATTCAACAGTCTTCTGGCATCGCCATCAGCTGCCCCGGCAAACTGCTGTTTAATAGCGTCAGCTATTTCAATGGCAAGACTACCCAAGCCTCTATTCTGATCGGTTAGTGCTTTGTCCAGCACCACCAGCAAATCTTCGTTCGTTAATGAGTTGAGCACATAGACGCGGGCCCGCGACAGCAGGGCGTTATTGAGTGCGAAAGACGGATTTTCAGTAGTCGCGCCGACAAAATAAACCGTGCCGTCTTCTACATGGGGCAGGAAAGCGTCCTGTTGTGACTTATTAAACCGATGCACCTCGTCGACAAATAAAATAGTGCGTCTGTATTGTTCCTGCTGAATTTGTTTGGCATCGGCTACGGCGGCTCTGATTTCCTTAACGCCTGATAACACCGCCGAAATTGGCATAAATTCGGCATCGGAATGTTGCGCAATGAGCCGCGCCAGTGTGGTCTTGCCTGTACCTGGCGGCCCCCAGAAAATCATCGAATGCAAGCGCCCCGACGCAACTGCCTCATAGAGCGGCTTGCCGGGTTTCAGGATATGTTGTTGACCGACAAAATCGGCTAACGATGTTGGCCGCATCCTGTCAGCCAGAGGTTTGGTTAAATCAGCAGGCATGGAAGGCAGGTTAAAGTCTCAAGGTTCAAGGCTAAAGGCACAAAAAGCTAAATTCCTTTAACCTTGGAACTTGCACCTTTAACCTTAAGTCTGTTTAATCAGAAAAAACATCGGCCCCCTTGGGAGCTTGAAATTCAAATACTGTCGGCTTTATCGGCGGATTCAGTAAAACATTTGAGAAATAAATACGCGTTAGCTGACCAAAATTATCATTTAACTCCATTCCACCGAGCGAGCCTTTATTCAGGCCTATCAAAATATACTTAAAACTGCTTTCCTGATTTTTTGGCAATAATTTTATCCACTGCAGATCACCGTCAACCCCCTGATTTTCCATTATGAAATTATCCTCCAATGATATATCGCCGCTTAACAGTAAGGCAGGGGTTGAACCAACTGACTCATCGAGTTTTTTTATCGTGACCTGCTCTAAATCTGTATCATAAAACCAGACTTTGCCTGATTTGGATACAATTTGTTGTTGAAACGGTTTTAAATAGTCCCAGCGAAATTTTCCCGGACGCTGCAAATAAAAAACCCCATAACTGGTTTGATAAGGATCGCCGGCTTCATTAATTAATACTTGCTTGAAATCGGCCGTCAGTGATTTTGAAGCCTTTAAAAATGCCTGCAATTGTTTGACAGGTTGATCTGCTGCATAACTATTGCTATTAAAAAACAATAAAGCCAGGAAAACCAGGCGAACTAAATTAACTTTTTTCATGGATACTCTTTTAGAATTCATTCCGGTTGAGGCTCACTTTGATTAGGATTATTTTGATTCGGTTCATCTTTGAAAAGATCATCAAACCATGATTTATCCTGCTCAAAGATATCTTCTCCACAGGATGAATAAGCTGTTGGTTCTGAACCCGAAATATAGGGGTATTGCTTGCCGTTTCCACAGCCTTTACGCGTTAATAAGCCGCTCTCCGGCTCAACCCAGGCCAACTTGATATTATCAGGTGGAATCAAATTTACCGGCTGGCTTGAAATTTTCTGCATCAAAGCCGCCCACAAGGGTAAAGCCCCCGTTGAACCGGTCAAGCCTATAGGTTTGTTATCATCCCGCCCTAACCAGACCACCGATAAATAATCACCTGTATACCCTGCAAACCAGCTATCTTTTGCATCATTTGTGGTGCCTGTTTTACCCACCAGACCATAATTTTCTGGGAAGGACGAATAGGCCGTTCGTCCTGTACCTTGATGCATAACCTCCTGCAACATGGTATTGACGATATAAGTTGCCCCTGGATCCACCGCTTGTCTGACAATAAACGGGTAACTCTGTAATTGTTTGCCATTGGTATCTACCACCGCTCTTATGCCTTTTATCGGTGTCAAAAAACCATCCCCGGCTAGCGTTTGATACATTTGGGTTACTTCTATTGGCGTTAGTGATGCCGCTCCCAGTAATAATGAGGGATACAAATCGACCGGTCTCGTGACGCCCATGCTTTTTAATGTTTTAGCGGTTCTGGCAACACCCACATCCATACCCACACGGACTGTAGCTAAATTGTAAGATTTTGCCAATGCTGTATGCAAAGCGACATTGCCATGTTCTCTATGGTCGTAATTTTTAGGAATCCAGTCTGTACCATTTTGTCCCTTAACCACGATGGTCGAATCGCTTACTCTTGTTGTAATGGTATATTTATTCGGATATTCCAGAGCTGTCAAATAAACAACCGGTTTAATTAAAGAACCAATGGGGCGCACGGCATCTAATGCGCGATTAAAACCACCGGCCAAATTTTCACGGCCTCCTATCAGCGCGGCGATTTCCCCGCTATCTCTGCGTGTCACTATGACGGCTGTTTCAAGGTTTTTAGCGTGAAGCTGCTTTTCCAGCTGATTCACTTTAGTAGCGGCTATCTGCTCCAGAACATCCTGAACCTGAGTATCCAGCGTGGTAAAAATCCTAAGTCCCTGAGAGGTTAAATCTTCTTCACGATATTCTTGAATTAATTGTCGTTTGACAAGATCAAGAAAGCCTGGATAGCGATTGGATGAGCGCCGCGGCCGCGGAATCACACTTAACGGTCTGGCTATCGCTTCAGCAGCCTGATCTGTTGTGATATAGCCTTCCATTACCATTTGATTAAGCACCAGATTACGCCGTTGTAAAGCACGGTCAGGGTAACGTCTCGGATCATATTCCGAGGGGCCTCGTACCAATGCCACTAATGAAGCGACCTGTTCCAGCGGGAGATCCTTTAAAGTACTGCCAAAATAAAATTCACTGGCCAAACCAAAGCCGTGAACAGAACTTGCACCATTTTGGCCTAGATAAATTTCATTCAAATAGGCTTCCAGAATCTCATTTTTGGTGTAGTGGTATTCTAAAATCAGCGCCATCAATGCTTCTTTTACTTTTCTCGACAAACTGCGTTTATTAGTTAAATAAAAGTTTTTAACCAACTGCTGAGTTATCGTACTACCACCCTGCACCATACCGCGGGCACGAACATTGCTCCACATCGCTCTAGCAATACCCCGCACTGAAACACCAAAATGCTGGTAAAAATCCCGATCTTCAGAAGCGAGCAAGCCTTTGATCAGCGCATCGGGGGCATCTTCCAGTTTGATTAATACTCTGTCTTCTTTGATAGTGGGATAAAAACTGCCAATTTGCACCGGGTCCATACGAATAATGGCAACATCCTCGGATTGCGTTATATCAGTAATCGATAATATGCCCTCATCAGTAAAATCCAGCTGCACTAGCATACCGGGTTGATGTTGATCCCAAAAGGCGAAATCCCGTGTTTTTACACTGATTTGCGAACCATTTTTAAAGTAGGTTCCTTCTGCTGATAAATCTTTATCTGGCCGGTAATGCAACATTTTTAATAAGGCTTCAAACTTTTCAGTGCTAATGGCATATCCGGCGTAGAGCTCAACCGGACTGGCATAAACCCGGGCAGGAATAGACCAGCGTTTGCCTTCGAACTGTTTGCGAACGTTATAGTCCAGATAGCCCATATAACTGAAAAACATGAACGAACCGCCAGCCAACAAAATCAGGAATAGATTTCTAAACCAATGAGAAGTCGATTTTTTTACCGGTTTTTTTCTGATGTATCTGGAGCCGCGCCTGTATGTTTTTTCTGCCATAGCCTTTTATAGTGTCATTAATTCAATCATCATCCATAACTTGCCTTCCTATTATACATAAATAAGGATTACTGGAATCAGCGAGCAAGACTGTATCGTTATTAAATGAACATTGAATGAACAGGGCCTCAGCGTGTTTTGTCTATCTCAGAGCCTTTTCAGTAGGAGAAGGCATAAAAGCGCCATGTTGGGGGTGAGTATATCTCAACCCGGACAAACCGGGACCAAAAGATTTAACTGATCCACAGTGACAATAGTTATTACATGTATCTTGCTGCGCGCTTGTTATGCCCAAGGCATGACGAGTCATCCCCATGCCCAAGGGAACAGGATAGTCGGATACGCCAAGGCTTTTGCCGTTCCTATGCGCAACAAGATTCGTGAAAATACTCTGATCATTGCCAAAGACACGGGTTGGCAATTGAGCATGTCAACAACTCGAACTCGCACCTTCGCAAACAAGACCTGGTGGCGAAAGTCCACACTGTGTGAACCCCAAGTTTACTATTTATGGTCCACATCGTGCTGATTTGAACCCTATTTATCCAAGCATTCGGATAGTTTATTGACACGACAGATAAAACGTTTGGGCATATTTGACGTGAACAAACGCGTGTCTAGCACCTATTGTTATTTCCTGACCAAATTCGGCTTCTGGCTTGCTTGCCGCTGACCCTCGGGCGCGCCACCTTGACCTGATATTTGCAGCTATTGGCCGGAAACGTGCCGTTATTTTAGCAAAATGACTAGCTAGTGACTCTGGTGCGTCTTATCGCGAAACTTGCCTGAACGTCAGACAGACTCCTAGTAGAGTCGTAAAGCCGATTAACAATGAAGCAGGGATAAACGTAGGGAAGGAGGCGTATCACAATGCCGGTTGTGGCTCATTAGCTAATCATCCTGAGATGATTTGAACAACCATCGGGGATAAATCCATTGGAATCGGTTCATGATCAGCAGGTACAGCGAGTTAGGATGACTGCTTTCAAGGTATCCACGAGCTAAGGAATATTAAGCTACGTCGTAATACCATTCTAAAAGTTCTTCCCCGCCCCAGTTTTCAGCATCGGAGGGAATCGTTTCAGCCGTTTCATATAGCGTCATTTGCCCGGGTTTAGGCGAAGTTACCAATAAACTTTCTGCATAATCAATTGAACAGCCTTGTTTGCCTGCTTTATCTTTTAGCCATTGCGCTGCCATAGCGATCGCTTCTTGCCTGGTTTCACCAAAACCGAAAACGGCATAATTGTGTTGCACATATAAAATGGTCATTACTGCTCCAACATTTTTAAATTTGCTTCATGGTAATATCCAGGGTCAAAATGCGATAAGCGATTTGCGTTGGTGTCATATTCAGCAGACGAGCGGCTTTTGCTTGTACCCAGCCACTTTGTTCCAGTGCAGCAATCACGCGTTCACGGTCATCCATGTTTTCATCATTAAAATCAATCGCAGGCGTCTTCTGGGATTTAAGACTGAACCCGGCCTGCGCCACCACATCTTCAAGCCCGGTACTGACCATAACATCGCGATCGATAATGCCGTTAGCACTCATTATTGCCGCCCGTTCCAATCGGTTCGCCAATTCGCGGACATTTCCGGGCCAGTCGTGCTTCATTAATAGCCGAATAGCGCTTTCCTTGATTTCAAGAGCTCGCCCACCTTGCTGTTCTGAAATTCTGCCAAGCAAGTATTCGGATAATTCAGGAATGTCTTCTGTTCTATCTCGTAATGCCGGCATCTGGATAGGCATCACATTGAGCCGATAATACAAATCTTCTCTGAACTTGCCTTCAGTGACTTCTTCTTCAAGATTGCGATTAGTTGCCGCAATGATGCGAACATTAACCTTGATGGTCTGAGTGCCGCCCACCCGTTCAAATTCACCTTCCTGCAACACACGCAGCAATTTGGCCTGGAACGAAGCGGAAATTTCACCGATTTCATCGAGAAACAAGGTGCCGTTATCGGCTAATTCAAAACGGCCTTTACGCTGGCTGATGGCGCCACTAAATGCCCCTTTTTCATGACCGAATAATTCAGATTCCAATAAAGTATCCGGTAAGGCTGCGCAATTCAGTTTCAAAAAGGGTCCACTGGCGCAACCTGAATTAAAATGAATGGCATTAGCGACGACTTCTTTACCTGTGCCTGATTCGCCTCGAATCAATACTGTGGTATTCCATTTTGCAACCTGACGGATTAAATCGAACACCCTTAACATGGCCGGCGAATGACCAATGATGTTCTCAAAGCTGTAGTTCTTGATCAACGCCTGTTTGAGTTGATCCCGTTCACTCAGCAGATTGCGCTGTTTGCGTTCGATTACCCGCAACATTTTGACACTTTGTGCAATCAGGTTGGCAATCATCTCCATAAACCGGGCGCGCTCACCCAAAAAAAGACTGTTATCGGGTTGGGCGGCCAATACACCGATGGTGTCGCCTTCTTCTATGTAGATGGGTGAGCCAATAAAAGGCAACTCGGGGTCATACAAGCCCAAACGGCCCAAAAAACGAGGTTCTTCAGACACTTTTTCAACGACAATGGTACTGCCCTCATCAAGTATGGCTCCCATTAATCCTTCCCCCGGGCTGTATCTGACCGGTTGATCAAGTTTACCAGCGCCATCAGAGTGAACAGCACTGACAATCATGCTGTTATTTTCGATTTCTCTTATTGTTATCATCCCTGAACGCATACCCGATCTTTTATGGAGTATCTCCAGAACAGCTTGTAATTTTGCATGCAAATCATGAGTGCTGTTTAATACTTGGCTGATAAGGTACAAGGTATCAAGTTCAGCTTCGATTAGTTGTGTACGCTCAGACATTACGCTAACCTCCTGGGCTCCTGTCTGTGCAAAGGGAAACTTATTTTAAACCGGCAGCCCTGATCATAATCAGGATCTATATCAATAAATCCTTGATGCTGATTAACAATCTCCTTGGCCATAACCAGTCCCATACCCGCCTGATCCCCCCCCATGGGGCGAGTGGTATAAAAAGGTTCAAATACTTTCGTGCGTTTTTCAAATGGAATACCCGGCCCGCTGTCTTCGATAGAAACATAAATCAAATCTGCGTCAGCATCCGTAGTAATCTTAATTCGCTGCTCTCCACTGTCTGATATTCTTACCGCTTCAATCGCATTATCTATCAATTGTTTAAATAATATGCGCAGGCGATTTTCCGAGCCCAGCATATTGGGTAACTCGGACAGTGGGTGCCAATGCACGTCTATACCCTTGCTCCAGATCCGCTGGTTACTGAGTAATAGCACTTCATGCAAAATTTGATTCAGATTAACCGGAATAACAGAGGCTTGCAGAATCTCTGGAATACATTTTTGCATAGTGGTTATGGCTTCTTCTCCGGATTGCTGAATCTGTTGTAATATCTGTAACAGTCCGGCATGTTGATCATCCCGCTTATGCCTTAAAATCTGCTCGGCTGCCCTAATTTGGTTCATTGGCATTTGAATTTGATGCATCGCTCCTAGCAATGTTTCCCTGATGCTACGCACCCGTTCATCCTCGGACATGATGGTTTTTAAGGTCTGAATATGTAACTCTTCCATCTGCCGGCGTTGCTTAGTGATATCTGTTATCGTCAGGATCAAATACCGTTTTGAAGCATTTTCAAAAAACGCATCCGCATTAACTTCGTTTTCTATAAACCAGTTTCCGGCACAGGAAAACCAGCGCGTTCTCCGGTTGCCTTTGCCCTCTATTCTAAATTCACGGTTAGTAAAGCCCTGGTCGTTGCTTTGTGTGTGCTGCCATAAATCCCCCATCTCATTACGCAACAATTGCAAAAATAATGTTGAAGGCTCACCTTTATCAAGATCACTGACCAGTGCTTTATACATATGATTATCTAAAATGACCCGATCCTGATCATCGATAACCACCATGGCAATGGGTGATGAATTAATGACTGATTCAATCAATAATTTTTGATTGATGATCTTTTTTTCGGATTCGTAGGATTGGGTGATATCTCTATGCATGCCTATGAAATGCGTTATCGCCCCTTGCTCATTTAACATGGGAGCTATAGTCAAATCAGCAAGATAGCGTTGACCGGATTTATGCCGGTTACACAAGGTCCCGCGCCATGTTTTCTTGCTGCTGATTGTATGCCACAAGTCGTAGTAAACATGCCGGGGAGTTGATTTATCGGATAATTTCGATTCGTTTTCCCCTAGAACATCGGTCGATTGGTAACCGGTGACTTTGGAAAATGCTTCATTAACGTAAAGTATGTTGGCTTTTTTATCAGTAATAGAAATTGCAATTGGCGCCTGTTCAACGGTCTCAATAAATAAGCTGTAAGGCGTCCCGTCCTCGTTACCATTTGTATGTCCATCCCCAAAAAAATCCGGTACAAGCTCATCAATGACGCTATCCATATTGGTATGCATCCGTAAATATTGCAATGACGTTTTTTTCATAAGATATAACCAAGGCTTGAGATGAACGATAAAGTTTAAAAAGCAATTATTGTGCCTAGATAGGCGCGATCGACTTGGATATGTTACATCACTCCTGATCACAACCCTTTCCTGTTATATAAAATTATAAAGCAGGAAAGCTATCTTAACTCAATCGTTTTTGTAGGGTTTACGACATAAACATTTTTATCAATCCAGGTATGTATTACTTACAACAGATTCGAGTTAATGTTTTCGTG
>JBAQEN010000327.1:0-5382 GCA_049286765.1 Methylococcaceae bacterium | reverse complement strand
GAGACGTGAGCCCAGCGACTGTAAGCCGCATACTTGAAGCCGGGGCTGAAACATTTATTGCAAAACCTTTCAATCCGCAAGATCTTCTGGGCATTTTAAGCCATACCGCGGGCATAAAGCAAATCCTGCCGCCGGACGCGCCGACCGGCACAGCAGGGGAATCCGGACAGCCCGCCAATGATTCGGACAACTCCGAAACGCTGCTATTTTCCTTGACGCGCCTGGTTGAAGCGAAGAACAGTTATACGGGTCACCACGATGCCGCGCGTCTTGCCAAAAGAGTGGATATCTTCGGACGCTCTCTTGGGCGTCTCAACCCGGAAGAGTTGCTGGCGCTGCGCAATGCCTGTGTGCTGCACGACATCGGCAACCTGGGTATTCCCGATAGCATCCTGTTGAAACCCGGTCCGCTGACCGAGGAAGAATGGACGGTCATGCGCAGCCATACGGTAATTGGCGCGCAACTGTGTAGTGATTTGAAGGGTATGGCGCTCACTGTGGCGATTATTCGCTCCCATCACGAACGCTGGGACGGCAGCGGCTACCCGGATGGTCTGAAAGGGGAAACCATCCCTTATTTAGCTAGGGTGTTTCAATTGGCCGATATATTCGATGCTTTATCAGCCGCGCGCCCTTATAAACCGGCATTAGCTTTTGACGAAGTCATTAGCATTATGCATCAAGAAATAGTCCGTGGCTGGCTCGACCCTGAACTGGGTGCGGTTTTTCTGGATTTGCTCAAGACCAGACCACAAGACTTTAACGAAATCGAACCGGCCGGGGACAATAGTCCGTCTTAGCCCCCATAAATCCCTACAATTCTGTTGATAATTAATGACCATAACTTGCGCTAAAGCTCAAGATGGCGCTCGGCTATGCCATTGTTCAAATAAGGCTTTTGCTTGCCACTTCATAAACATCTCTGGAAATGGCATCGGTTGTCATGATTTTTTCCAATTGCGCTTTCATTAGCGCCTGTCTGCCTGCGTCATATCTGCGCCATGATGTTAATGGGCTTAGCATGCGTGAAGCAACCTGCGGGTTTAAGGTGTTGAGGGCGATAATCTGCTCGGCTAGAAATTGATAACCCTGGCCATTTGCGGCGTGAAAATGCAATGGATTCGCCTGGCTGAACGCGCCTATCAAGGCTCTGACGCGATTCGGGTTTTTTATATCAAAAGCCGGATGGCGCATCAAAGCCTGGACGGTGGCAAAGGTATCCGGATTATGGCTGGATGCTTGCAGTGCAAACCATTTATCAATGACCAGCGCTTCCGCTTGCCATTGCTGGTAAAAACCGGCTAGGCACTGCTGTTTGGCAGGATGTGAACTATTGACGATGACGGCTAAGGCAGCCATTTGGTCGGTCATGTTTTTAGCTCTGTCAAATTGCTGCTGTGACCATTGTTGAATGTCCGGCTGCTCAAGTCTGCCCAGAAAACCCAGGCACATGTTTTTGATGCGTCTGCGGCCAATAGCGCCGGCATCGAATTGCCCTGATTCATCCTTATGATTAGCCTGATATAAGGTTTTAAACCGGGTTTGCAGTTGTTCGGCCAGCGTCAGCACGACAAACTCACGGGCGGTATGAACAGCTTCTACATCGACAACCTGCATTTGCTCTGCCAGATAGGTTTCTGATGGCAAGCTTAATAATAAAGAGAAATAGGACAAATCATCCGATGATTGGTCCATTACCTGTTTAAAGGCAGTGACAATAACCGGATTTAATTGCAAATCACGGCCGTTCTGCACATCAGCGATTAGCCCGGCGATAATCTGTCCGGCGAGTTGCTGTCCTGCCTCCCAGCGATTAAACGTATCGCTGTCATAGCTTAATAAAAACGCCAGTTCTTCCAGACTGCGCTTCATGACCAGCTTAACGGGCGCGGAAAAACCTCTTAAAATAGAAATGACAGGTTGTTCTTCAATATTTTCAAAGGTAAAGGCTTGCTCGGCCTGGGTTACTTGCAAAACAACTTCATCACTGGCTTGAGAGTTATCTTGCAGTTTACAGGATGCGACGGAGCCATCCTTATTGATTAAACCCACTGTAACCGGAATATGCAGCGGTTCTTTAACGGCTTGTCCAGGTGTTGGCGGGCTATATTGACTGATGGTTAAAGTCAGAGTTTGCGCTGATGCGTTGTAAGCAGGCTGAATTGTTAATACCGGCGTTCCAGCCTGAACATACCAGCGCCGGAATTGGGTTAAATCAACGGAGTTCGCCGCTTCCATCGCCTTGATAAAATCATCGCAGGTAACAGCCTGTCCATCATGACGCTCAAAATACAAATCACTGCCTTTGCGAAAGCCTTCCGCGCCTAGCAAGGTGTGGATCATTCGCACCACTTCAGCGCCTTTTTCATATACGGTCAAGGTGTAAAAGTTGTTGATTTCTATATAAGCATCCGGCCGTACCGGATGCGCCATCGGGCCTGCATCTTCAGCAAACTGGCGCGTACGCAGGTTGTTGACGTCTTCAATGCGTTTTACCGCTTTGGAAGTGCGGTCACTGGTAAATTGCTGGTCGCGAAATACGGTAAAGCCTTCTTTCAGACTGAGCTGAAACCAGTCCCGGCAGGTAATGCGATTTCCCGTCCAGTTATGAAAATATTCGTGAGCGATAACGCCTTCAATATGTTCATAATCAGAGTCGGTCGCAGTATCAGGGCGTGCCAGCACAAATTTGGTGTTGAATATGTTAAGGCCTTTATTTTCCATTGCACCCATGTTGAAATGACCGACGGCAACAATCATGTATAAATCCAGATCGTATTCCCGGCCATAGACTTGTTCATCCCAGCACATCGCATTTTTCAGCGACTGCATCGCATGGGCGCATTTATCCAGATCGTGTTTCTCGACAAAAATCTGCAAACTGATTTGACGGCCGGATTGTGTAGTAAAACTGTCTTCAATGCAGTCGAGCTGTCCGGCAACCAGCGCAAACAAATAGCATGGCTTGTTGAATGGATCTTCCCAGGTTACCCAGTGGCGATTATGCTCCAGCTCGCCTTGAGCTATTTTGTTGCCATTGGATAATAAAACCGGATAACGGTCTTTATCGCCGGTTAAAGTTGTCGTGAATCTCGCCATGACATCGGGTCTATCGAGAAAATAAGTAATTTTTCTAAACCCTTCCGCTTCACACTGGGTGCATAGCATACTGTTGGACAGATACAAGCCTTCCAATGCCGTATTGGCTTTCGGGTTAATCGTATTTTCGATGGTCAGCACAAAGTTGCGATGCTGCGGCACTTCATGGATGATTAATGAATCCTGCGTTTGCAGATAGTGTTGTTCATTCAAGCGGTTTTCATCATTCAGGACAACGCTGATTAATGTCAGGTTTTCTCCCGACAAAATTAGCGACGCGTCAGTCGATCTGCTGGCAGGGTTACGGCTCATTGTGAGCCGTGAAATAACCCGTGTGTTTTCATCATCCAGCGTAAAGTTTAATTCTACGTTGTGAATAAGATAGTCAGGTACGGTGTAGTCTTTTAAATAAATTGTTTGGGGATTAGCGTCGCGCATGTGTATACCTGCTGTGATGGGGTTTTTTTGCTGCAAAAATAGCAATTAATAGCCAGGAAATTAAAAAACTGACGCCGCCTATCGGCGTAATTATGCCTAGCCATTTTAGATTGAATACTGCCAGAAGATATAAGCTGCCGGAAAACAGGAGTATGCCCGCAAACATCAGACAACCCGCCCAATCGAGCAATCTGGATTCAGAAACTTGCAGGCGTATCAGGGCAACACCAATGAGTCCGATGGCGTGCCACATTTGATAGCTTACACCGGTTTGATAAACCGTTAACATCTCGGGACTTAAAATAGCTTTTAAGCCATGGGCGCCAAATGCGCCCATGCCGACTCCAAAAAGTGCGCTTAGCGCACCAAGAAATAAAAAACCGGATCTCATATTATTTTTCCATGAGTCTGGGCATCAGTTGCGCCAGATTGCAGGGCCGGGTGCGGTAATCCAGCTGCTCCCTGATTAAGGTATCCCAGGCGGTGCGACAGGCGCCGGATGAACCGGGCAGGCAAAATAGATAGGTTGCATTGGCGACGCCGGCAATGGCTCTGGACTGGATAGTCGAGGTTTTAATTTCTTGGTAAGAAAGCATTCTGAAGGTTTCGCCAAAACCATCCAGAACCTTATCCAGCAACGGCGTAATCGCTTCCGGCGTGCCATCCCTCCCGGTTACGCCAGTGCCGCCAGTGCTTATTACGACGTTAATGTCATCCGCTGCAATCCAGCTGGAAACAGCGGCCCTGATCTGATAAATATTATCGGGCACTATTTTTCTTTCAATGACTTTATGACCCGCTTCTGTTGCACGTTCTGCCAGGATTTTACCCGACGTATCATCGGCATCGGTGCGAGTATCGGAAACCACCAAAATGGCAATATTTAAGGGGATAAAGTTTTTATCTGCGCTCATTGTTCAATGTCTTCGTAATGTAGGGGCAGCCAGTTGATCGTCCCTTGTAGGGTCTACCGATGATATATAGGGGCAATCCCTGGCGGTTGCACTGGGAAGGCACAAGGCCTGCCCCTACCATTATCTTAACACAACAAAGAATCCTTCCTGTCCGCGCTGGATATTAATTAACAGCGCATTGTCAGGATCAACAGCCTGTTTCAATTCATCAAGGTTACGCACACGATAACGATTTGCCGATACAATGACGTCACCGGGACGTAAGCCCACTTTCCAGGCATAGGACGAGGTGTGGATTTTTCCAATTAATACTCCTTCTACCTGATCTTTTTGCGTTGCGCCTAAAACTATACCTTTTAACAAGCGATGCAATTTTTCACCTGCCAGTAATTGCAGTTCCGGTTTACCGATAATTGCAGTCACTACTTTTTTTTCGTTGCCACGGAAGTACTCTATATCAACCTTGTCGCCAATTTGCAACAGGCCAACCAAGTTGTAAATGTCTTGGCTGTTTTTAACAGGCCGGCCATTCGCAGACACAATAATATCGCCTGGCTCCAACCCGGCTTTTGCCGCGGGGGAATTGCTTTCAATTCGACTGATAGCAGCACCGTGTTTGTTTTCCAGGTTAAATGCATTAACCAGTTCAGGGGTCAAATCCTGTGTGGTTACGCCCAGCAAACCGCGTCTTACTTCGCCGTGCTTAACCAGGGATTCTTTAATAGTCATGATCATATTAGCTGGAATCGCAAAACCGATGCCGACGTTACCGCCGGTGGGAGCGAGAATAGCCGTATTCATGCCTATTAATTCCCCGCGAAGATTAACCAGGGCGCCACCGGAATTACCCGGATTGATTGAAGCATCGGTCTGGATAAAGTTTTCGTATTTTTCTATACCAAGACCCGAGCGGCCCAGAGCGCTGACAATG
>JBAQEN010000326.1:0-7365 GCA_049286765.1 Methylococcaceae bacterium | reverse complement strand
CATTAATAACCGAGAATAGAAACACTTTACCATCTAGCATAACTCTACCATGATTATCAAAAGCGTCGTCATTATTGCCTTTATTCTGATAATTATCAGTCTCGGCTCCGCCCTGTTTTATCTGGTTAAACATAAAACCGAGGAACAATCTGAAAAAACTGTTAAAGCGCTGACTTTTCGTATTACTCTTTCGATCCTGTTGTTTATTTTTGTTTTTATTGCCGTTGCCACAGGCATTTTCAAACCGCATGGACTGGGCGTAAAAATGCATATGCAAAATCCGGCACAGACTGATCACATGAGGTGATTACCGAGAACAAATAACTTTGTAGCGGCATTACGTTAGTTGCTCTTCAAGCCAATGGATGAACAGCACGGCATATACTTTATTGGTAATCGCCTTAAATAAAAAGGAGGGTGCTGTCCTGGCAAAAAAAAAGCGCTGCCTGTTGTTTAGGCAACGCTTGATTGAAATTACAGTGTAAATTACAACAAATAAACAAAGATAAACAAGCCTAACCATACCACATCAACAAAATGCCAGTACCATGCAGCCGCTTCAAAAGCGAAGTGGTTTTCTGGTTTGAAGTGACCTTTCCAACTACGAAATAAGACCACGCTCAGGATAATAGCGCCTATACAAACATGTAAGCCATGAAAACCTGTCAGCATAAAGAAGGTAGAGCCATAAATGCCAGAACCCAAGGTCAAACCCATTTCGGTATAAGCTTCGTGATACTCGTATGCCTGAAACGATACGAACAAAAAGCCTAATGCGACGGTTGCGATTAATCCTTTGATCAACTGATCCCGATTTTTTGCAAGCAAGCCATGATGCGCCCAGGTACAGGTTACTCCGCTGCTTAACAGTATCAAGGTATTCAGAAACGGCACCCCCCATGCTCCCATCGATTCAAATTCAGCGCCGAATGTTCTGGCTCCGGACGCATCAACGCCGAGTCCTTTGGGGCCATTAGTCGGCCAGGTTGCGTCAAATGAAGGCCAAAGAAGTTCCTTAGTCATAGCGCCGGTACCTTCACCGCCCAGCCAGGGTACTGATAAATTACGGGTATACCAAAGCGTACCGAAAAAAACAGCAAAAAACATTATTTCTGAAAAAATAAACCACATCATACCCATACGATAGGAAATGCCTACCTGAGTACTGTACATACCTGTTTCACTTTCTGTAGCTTGTAACGTAAACCAGCCGGTTAGCATGATAATGAATATTACCAAACCCAACACCATTAAAGCCGGGCCTATCGAAGAACCATTCAGGTAGTTTGCGAATCCAGCCAGCATCGTAACCAAACCGGCGGTGCCAATGACTGGCCAGGTGGCTTTGTGCGGAATGTAATAAGCATCAGTTGTAGACATAATATTCCTCTCTTATTTTTTCACTGAGGTTTCAGTATTATCAAAAAATGTATATGCAAGTGTTATCGTTTTATATTGCCCGGGTATCTCGGGATTAACAACAAAACGCACCGGCATGGTTTTGCCTTCTTTCGCTTTGAATGTTTGTTGTGTAAAACAAAAACACTCGATTTTTTTAAAATATTCAGCAGCGGGCCCGGGTGAAATACTTGGAATTGCCTGAGCCACCATTACTTTATCTGTTTTATTTTCTGCATAAAAATTCACCGTATAGTACTGCCCAGGATGAATTTTCAGTTTTTTTGTTTCTGAACGAAACACCATAGGTGCACCTTCATTAACCGTGGTCATAAATTCCACGGTGATCTCCCTGGTCTTATCGACTTTATAGCTGATTTCTTCAGCAGCCACAGGTATTCCCGGTTTCTCCTTTTTAAATACCACTTCACACATAACATCATAAAGCGGCACCAGTGCATAGCCAAATCCAAACATGCCGACAGCAACAAGCACCAATGTGCGAACTAACCTGGCATTTTTTTGATGGGTATCGTTACTCATTGAGAAACTGCTTTTATTACCGCTAAAACATAAATAGCGACGGCGATTGAGATTAAAACCAATGCCGTCAGTATATTTTTCGTTTTTATATTCATTATCCTGCCTGTTACGCTACCTAAGCAGGCCGGGATTGGCGTAGCAAACCCGGCTAAGTAAGGCACGCTGTGCGTACCATTAACACCCGAAAAGGTACGCCCGGCGTACCTTGCCTGGTTGACCACAGCTTAAATATGCTCAGTAGGTATAACTGTGGGAGGTGTAGTAAAGGTATGATAAGGAGGAGGCGATGGCAGAGTCCACTCCAGGCCATGTTTGTGAGCATCTTCCCATACCTCATCCGTTACTTTTTCACCGGTCCCGCCTCTAATAGTATCAATAACGATATACAAAAATAACAACTGGCTAGCGCCGAATATAAAACCGCCAATACTTGAAATCATATTCCAGTCAGCAAATTGCACTGCATAATCGGGAATTCTGCGAGGCATGCCTGCTAATCCCAGAAAATGCTGAGGGAAAAACAGGATATTAACTGAAACCGCGGATAACCAGAAATGCAGTTGGCCAATTTTTTCGTTATACATATGCCCAGTCCACTTGGGCAACCAATAATAACCCGCCGCCATCAAAATAAATATCGAAGCAGGCACCAGTGTGTAATGAAAATGCGCGACAATAAAGTAAGTATCGTGGTACTGAAAATCGGACGGTGCAATCGACATCATCAAGCCGGTAAAGCCACCCATCGTAAACAAAACTACGAACGCAATTGCAAACAGCATAGGGGTTTCAAACGTCAGCGAACCCTTCCACATCGTTGCAGTCCAGTTGAATACTTTTACTCCTGTAGGAATGGCGATTAACATCGTTGCATACATGAAGTACAGTTCACCCGCGACCGGCATACCCACTGTAAACATATGGTGAGCCCAAACGATAAACGACAAAAATGCAATCGAAGCTGTTGCGTAAACCATTGAGCTATAGCCGAATAATGGTTTGCGTGCGAATACAGGAATAATTGTCGACGCCACGCCAAAAGTAGGCAAAATCATTACGTAAACTTCAGGGTGTCCAAAGAACCAGAAAATATGTTGGTAAAGAACCGGATCGCCGCCACCGGCTGCATCAAAAAAGCTGGTGCCGAAAAACCTGTCGGTCAGCAACATCGTTACCGCACCTGCAAAAACCGGCATGATAGCGATTAACAAAAAGCCGGTAATTAACCAGGTCCAGACAAACAACGGCATTTTCATTAAGGTCATGCCAGGCGCGCGCATATTGAAAATAGTTGCAATAATGTTAATAGCGCCCATGATTGATGAAATACCCAGCAAGTGCACTGAGAAAACTGCAAATGGCAAGGCTTTGCCGGTTTGTAATATTAATGGAGGATACAAAGTCCAGCCACCTGCCGGTGCGCCGCCTTCCATAAACAAGGTACTGGCCAGTAATAACACGCCCGCAACCAGCATCCAGAAACTCATGTTGTTCATACGCGGCAACGCCATATCAGGCGAACCGATCATCATCGGTATCATCCAGTTGGCCAGACCAACGAAGGCGGGCATAACCGCGCCAAAAACCATTACCAACGCATGCATCGTGGTCATTGAGTTAAAGAATTGCGGTTGCACAAACTGTAAACCCGGTTCAAACAACTCAGCCCGAATGATCATTGCCATGGCGCCGCCAACAAAAAACATGGCCAGCGCAAACACCAGATACAAAGTACCGATATCTTTATGGTTGGTGGTAATCACCCATCGTAAAAGACCCTTGGCAGGGCCGTGAGCGTGATCATCGTGATGATCATCATGTTCAGCTACTACAGCAGACATAGTTTATACCTCATAAAATATAGAAAAAAGATTGGATTGATAACAGTGTCAATGGCTATTCGTCATCCTTTGCAACAGGCAAAGCCGCTTGCAAGGCCTGAATTGCTGAAGGCTGTATAGCATCATTCACTGAATTACCCAAACCATTACGGGTATAGGTTACAACCGCAGCAAAATCGGTTGCACTTAACATTGTACCGAAAGCCGGCATCATGCCTTTTCCGTTCAACATTAACTCTACCTGCGCTTTGATATCCCCTTTTACCACTGGACTTCCGGTTAAAGCAGGAAATGCAGGCGGCATACCCTGACCTTCAGCCTGGTGACATGAGGCACAGCTACTGGCGTAAACAGATTTTCCTTTGGCTACCAAATCTTCTTTCGAAACAACGGCATTGGCATCTAATTTTTCCGGCTGCGCTGCTTTTGCTACAGGCGCTGCAGCAGCTGCGGCTCCTGATGTTTGAGGCAACAATTCCTGAATTGCTTTAGGCTGGATTTCATCACCGGTTTTATTACCCAGGGAGTTTCTGGTGTAGGTAATAACTTCAGCCAATTCATTCGCTTTCAACATCTTGGCAAATGCAGGCATTCCGCCTTTACCATGCAATACAATATCTGCTTGTACATTAATATCACCCGTTACTACCGGACTTCCTGTAATGGCGGGGAATGCGCCTGGAATACCCTTACCTTCGGCGCCATGGCAAGTAACGCAGTTTTTGGCGTAAATAGCAGCCCCTTTAGAGACCAGTTCATCATGACTTTGATCGCTTAAATCGGGACCTTTTTTCGATTCTTCTACAGCCTTTTTCACCCAGGCGTCATAGTCAGGCTGCTCCATTGCAACGACCACTATAGGCATAAAGCCGTGATCCTTACCGCAAAGTTCTGTGCATTGCCCGCGATAAGTACCGGCTTTATCGACAGATGTCCAAGCTTCATTAATAAAGCCAGGATTGGCGTCCTTTTTCCAACCCAAATCAGGCACCCACCAGGAATGAATGACGTCAGCCGCCGTAAATACAAAACGAATTTTCTTATTAACCGGCACTACCAGGGGATTATCAACATTCAATAAATAATGAGGGACCGAGCGAGGATCAATACCGGACCCGATTTGACGTGCCTTGTTGCTGGCTTCATCCAGACTGCTGAAAAAATGAACGCCATTATCGAGATATTCATATTCCCATTTCCATTGATGTCCCGTTACTTTGATAGACATGTCGGAGTCTTGCACATCATCCAATTCCATCATGGCTTTTGTCGCCGGTACAGCCATGCTGATCAGAATCAAGGTTGGAATAATCGTCCAGATAATCTCAACGGTCGTGTTTTCATGAAACTGCTCTGCTTTATGTCCCTTTGATTTACGGTGATGGTAAATCGAGTAAAACATAGTACCAAACACACCAATACCTATAAATACACAAATCCATAGAATCAGCATATGCAGGTCATAAATGTCATGACTGACTTTTGTAACCCCTTGCATTAAATTGAGGGTGTAATCCGCCTGCGCTGTCCTCAAGGCTAAAGCCATTAAGAACAGACCTGCGAATAGTTGCTTTGTTTTGTTCACGGAGCAGCCTCTTCGATAGTAGTTATAAAACTTTTTGGTAAGTGTTATATCGTTTCGTAATATCAAGCCGCGCAAAAAGCCGGCATTATTCCTTTTACGTAATAATTATCACAAATAAACTGGGAAATTCTAACCCATGAAGCCCGTCTATACCAGCTGTCCTTGTTATGATTTTAATTTAGGCTCAAAAAAAAGGCCTGTGAATCTGCAATTCACAAGCCTTTTGTTGTTAATGGAAAGCTGCTATCAACTATTCAAGGCGTCAGCATAAGCCATATCAAAAGTGGGAATATGATTATCCAGCCAACCTTTCACCATTTGACCTACTTCCTCGGTGACATCCGCTTCACCCGCATGAAATTTCGTTTGCAAGTCAGCACAAACAGCTGTTAATTTTTCATGCTCTACTTTGTGGCGTTCATAACCATCATAACCTTTTGCCTGCATTTCTTTTTCTTCATGGGCAAAATGACCGACAACATAAGCAATTAGATCATCCAATTGATCGCCTATTTCAGAACGAGCCGCTCCACCTGTTGCCGAATCGTATAATTTATTAAGCTTGCCAAATAAAATCTGGTGTTCTTCATCGGCGAAAGGAACATTGGTACCAAATTGACTAGCTGTCCACGTAATTAAAGCCATACTTTGTTCTCCTGATTGTTTATATTTATATTAACCGCACAAAAAGTATGGAATATATTTTATTTCGAGTCAATCTTTTTTATCATCATGGACAAGCAGCTACAGACCAAGGAAGAGCACGTTTGCAGAAAATTAACGCATTACAATTCATTCGATGGGTATTTATCATGCTAGGGAAGGTAATGCTGATCCCAAAGCAACACGCCCGTTAGGGTATTGGAGGGTGTCACGCTAGTTGCCAAAACACAGTTGCACGCCGCAATCCGATCGGCATGGGAAATAGTTGGATCAGCAAACGGGAAGCGGGAGTGATACGCCCGTTTGGAGTAAAGCAGCGAATGCCTCTGCTGCCACCGGACGGCCGAAATAGTAGCCTTGGCCCTCGTCGCAATGCTGGGCCAGAAGAAATGCATACTGCTCCTGTGTTTCCACACCCTCCGCAATGACGCGTTGGTTAAGGCTTTTACCCATGCTGATGACGGCCTGGACGATGCTGGCATCGTCCGGGCTGCTGGTCATCTGGTTCACGAACGACTGGTCGATCTTCAGGGTATCAATCGGAAACTGCCGCAAATAACTTAGGCTGGAATAGCCGGTGCCGAAATCATCGATCGCAAGCTTGACGCCCAAGTCTGCGATCTCATGCAGCATGGAATGAGTAAACTCGGCATCCTCCATCAGAACGCTTTCGGTCAGTTCAAGTTCCAGATAACACGGCTCCAGGCCCGTATCTTCGAGGATCGCGCGTATATCTCCGGAAAAACCATCGGCGCGAAACTCCAGCGCGGAGGTGTTGACTGCGACGGTGACCGGCGGCAAGCCAGCCTGCCTCCAGGCGCAAGCCTGGAGGCAGGCTTCGCGCAGCACCCAGCGGCCAATCGGCTGGATCAGGCCGCAGTCTTCGGCGATGGGTATGAACAGCGCAGGCAGCAGCATTCCCCGTTTTGGATGCCGCCAGCGGATGAGCGCCTCGACTCCGATAATCGCCCCGCTGTGAATATTTACTTTCGGCTGGTAGTACAACACAAATTCATGCCGTTCCAGCGCCCAGCGCAGGCTGGATTCGATGGAGTGACGCTGGACGGCCCGGGCATTCATGTCCTGCTCGAAGAATTTATAATTGTTGCGTCCATTTTCCTTGGCGTGGTACATCGCGGTGTCCGCACTCTTGATCAGGGTTTCCGCATCCTTACCATCGCTGGGGTAGATACTGATGCCAATACTCATGCTGATATGGAGATCATGCCCGTCGATTTTGTGAGGCAAACTGAGTGCCGCAATCAGCTTTTGCGCACAAAGCGTCGCATCTTCCGCGGTTGCAATATAGGGAAGCAGCATCACAAATTCATCCCC
>JBAQEN010000325.1:0-16938 GCA_049286765.1 Methylococcaceae bacterium | reverse complement strand
TTCCCGAACCCCGGAAACCGGATACAAATTGGTCACATCCCCTTTATTTTAATGATAAGATCCACGGTGAACCGGTCAGGGTCGTATCCATGTTAATCGAACCCGATAAAACACCCGAAAGAATTTTTGTACACGTTGCCGAGACATTAAATAAGCGCCGCGCAATGATGATGGATATTTTATTAGCCGATTTGATTCCGCAAATAGTATTGATTTTGTTAACGGGCATTTTTCTGTTGACGGGCTTAAAAAAGGGCTTGAAACCCTTGCATTTGTTGGCCAATCAAATCGCACAGCGGTCATCACATGATCTGAGCCCCATACCTGAAACGCACGTTTTTCTTGAAGTGTGCACGCTGACAGATACCATTAATGAGTTACTGGAAGCGCACACGCAAGCCATTGCCAACCAACAGCGCTTTATTGCCAATGCCGCGCACCAACTACGCACTCCTTTGGCGGGTTTGAAGCTGCAAGCCGAACGTGCGCTGCGTGAACAGGATATATCCGCGATGCAACCGGCACTTCAGCAAATCCAAAACTCTGCTGATCGTATGTCACATTTGACAACCCAATTGTTGGTTCTTGCCCGGTCAGAACCCATCAGTGGCGGCTACGAATTAGTACCGGTAGACCTTTGCAAGTTGGCTAGACAAACCTGCATAGACTGGGTGCCTAAAGCACTACAGCGGAACATGGAGTTAAGTTTTGAAAGCCCGGAAGAAGTGCTCTATGTACAAGGCGATGAAATACTGCTCCGGGAGTTGTTGGCCAATCTTTTGGACAATGCCATTTCTTACGGTTATGACAACGGCAATATTTTGGTCAAACTTCTTCGACATCCAGTCCCATGTTTGACTGTAGAGGATGACGGACCCGGTATACCCGAAATTGAAATGAATAGGGTTTTCGAGCGCTTTTACCGTATTCCTGGAAGCCCTGGCAATGGTTGCGGATTGGGTCTGGCCATCGTTAAGGAGATTGCTGATCTGCACAAGGCGCGCTTTGAATTGAGGAAATCCGGTAGCAAAAGCGGTACTCGAATTAACTTGATATTTGAAAAGTAAATTGCCGAACTTCGCTGCTTATATACGCTAACTCGACATAACCTCAGTTCGGTTTAAGAGTGCGAACAAAGGGCAATAAATCAGCCTCTCGTAAACTAAGAGCAAACTTTTTCTCTTGATAAAAGAGTAAGCGACCAGACAGGCCACGATGTTCGACAGATAATTGATTTCCCTCAGTCATCTCCATCAACAAAGGTTTTGTGCCGCAGGAGGCGGCTATTTTTATAGACACACAGCTGCGTAGAATTGATCAAAGCAATACCTTGCGCGAGTTTCACAGCGGCTTTTCATGAAAGCCGTTAACAGCTCTACGATTTGCAGTATAAGCTTGATAAAGCGATGATAACTCAAAAGGCTGGGGAACACTGACAGTCAGTATTTCCAGACATGATTTTGATAAAACCACTTAAAGGTTCGGTAACCGAATTTATAGCGGCTATTAAACTGTTTTTACGCTCAATACATTGTCCCTCAATTAGGGCGTTAGATAAACTGTTCATTTTCCTTTTTTTACCATACAATCTGCAAAAAGCGCTTATGAACCGATAAGCAAGCTATTAATTTATTGTGTAAAAAGTGCTTTAAACTATATTTTTTGTGTTCTTATTTATCGGAAACAGAGACTACGCAGAACCTTAACCAAACCTAGTTTTTACATTGTCAATTATTGAAAGGGGGCATAAAAGGCACAACTTCTAAGCTACAAATCATAGCAGTCGGTAATCCTAATAATTCAAATGTTTTGAGGAGTAAACAGTATGAACATAAAAACACCAATTATCGCACTCGCGTTTGTAAAAGCGGGTAATGTTTTGAGGGGAGCAGGAAAATGAACATAAAAACATCAGCTATCGTACTCGTTCTTACCGGAGCGGGTTTTCTGGGTCTCGCAGGCTATAGTGGCACTAGCATGGCGATAATTAAAGATAAACCTTGTGATAAGAGGGGGCCGGGGAAAGTATTAGACGAAGCCAAGTGTGCAGGTCGAACGGCAGATAGTATGCCGGGCGCCGATGAGGACTATTTTCGTGACATGGATAATGGTGCAACCAAGGATCCGGCCGCATTAGCCACTATTCTTGCCCCTTATGTTCCCGGCATAACGCCTGAAGCTGCCGCCAAAGCCGCAGCTATCGGGCGGAATAACTGGATTGTATGGACGGCTGGTAACGATTATTTCTGGAATAGGCTGGGTTATGAAAGCCGTGGCAATCTCGATTTTTTAAAAACCTTGTCCAATCATCCCAGCTTGAAATTTAGCCGCAGCAACCGCTGGAATTATCTGGGATTGGTCAATGAGCCATGCTTCGAAAAACCCACCAGCGGGCGTGAAGATCGTTTCGGATTGTGGCTGGATGTGCGGTCTAAAGATTGCCCTGTTGATCCCTTCGAAAATGAAGAAAAATACCCCGGCGTAAAAATTGGTGCACGGGGTAAAAATATCCCGGTCGGCTCTTATTACGGCTATGCCACTGGTATCGTGGGTGTACGTCTGTTCCCTAACCCCGATTTCGATGAGAAAGCGCAAAAAGCATGGGATCCCGTGCGTTACTATACTGATGAAAAGTATTATAACGATAAAAACCTGGTCAGGCCTTACCGTGTAGGTATGTCCTGCGGTTTTTGCCATGTCGGCCCGAATCCAACCAATCCACCCAAGGATCCTGAAAACCCGAAATGGGAAAATCTTAATTCAAACCCGGGAGCGCAATATTTCTGGATAGACCGGATTTTCACATGGGATGCGGATGAAAGCAACTTTCCTTATCAACTCTTCCATACTTCACGCCCTGGAGCCCTCGATACCTCGCTGGTGTCCAGTGATTACATCAATAATCCACGCACGATGAATGCAGTTTATAGTCTGGCTGCGCGACTGGCTAATGCCAAGAAATTCAGCACGGAAAAACTGGCTGGCGGCGGCAAGGATAACAAGCAACTTAACGACTATGTCCCTGCCGGCACACCACTGACTGAGTTTTATAAAGCGCCTGATACTGTCTGGACACCGCATGTATTGAAAGATGGCTCCGATTCGGTTGGCGCGTTAGGGGCATTAAACCGTGTTTTTATCAACATTGGCTTGTTCAGCGAAGAATGGTTGAATCATTTTAATCCTCTGATAGGCGGTAAAGAAATAAGCCCGATACCGGTTAAAGTTGGTCGTCAAAATTCGGTTTATTGGCAGGCAAATGAAGCGCAAACAGCTAATCTGGCGTTATTCTTCCTGGCAACCGCACAACCCGACTATCTGAAAAATGCTCTTGGCGGCGAAAAACACCTGACCACAGATGCGGAAATATTAACCAAAGGTAAAACAGCGTTCGCTGATCGTTGCGCCCGTTGTCATTCGAGTAAACTTCCCGAGAAAACCTATACTTTCTTCCCCAATAGCTGTGCAGGTAAAGATTACCTGAAATGCTGGAATTCCTATTGGGATTGGACTCGTAGCGATGAGTTTAAAAATGAGATGAAACAGATTGTGATGAAGGAAGATTTCCTGAAAGATAACTTTCTCTCCACCGAGTTGCGGATACCTGTGACGTTATTGGAAACCAACGCTTGCAGCCCTCTGGCGACCAATGCTATTGCCGGCAATATTTGGGATAACTATTCATCCCAATCGTACAAAGACCTTCCTTCCGTAGGAAAATTTACCGTTCATCATCCACTCACAGGAAAACCGCGGGAATACGACATGCCGGCAGGTGGCCGTGGCTATACTCGCCCTGCTTCGCTGATCAGTCTCTGGTCTACTGCACCATTCCTGCTCAACAATACAGTAGGAACATTCAACCCCAGTCCTGCTGTCGAAGACAGGTTGCAGTCGTTTGACAGCTCTATCGAACAAATGCTCTGGCCGGAAAAACGCAAGGGCAATATTCAGTATCAAACCGCTTCCGGAAAAATGTTGCCCGGCTGGGTTGATAAGACCTCTGAAACCAGTTATCTGCGAGTAGCCTCTGGCTTTGTGCCTAAATTACTGGAAGACCTGGTTGCTGTCATCAGTAAAGGCCAGCTTGTCGGTGAAAAAGGCATCGAGTTGGGCCCAATTCCAAAAGGAACACCAGTTAATCTGTTGACCAATATTGATCTGGACAGAAGAGACGGCATCATCGATAGAGTAAAGCATAAAATCGAATTGTTGAAACTTCTGCATAAAATCAAGAAGGATCTCAAGGCGATACCTAAAAATGCAACTGACGAGGAAGCCGGTAAAGTTTTCGCCAACCTGGTCGATCCTTTGGTAAAAGCCAGTAAATGTCCTGATTATATAGTCAATCGAGGCCATTACTTCGGTACCGATTATTTTAAAGACACCAACACAGAACCTGGGCTTAGTGATGACGACAAGAAAGCTTTGATCGCATTCCTTAAGACTATGTAAACAACAGCAATCCGCCGGTGCAGCGCATTTCTATTTGTTAGCGCCGCACCGGCTCATATATTTCATTTCAGCGAAAAAGATGTAGCGTTGCTGCCAAATTGAATGGTCAGCATCGCTTATTCACCCTACTCGATTAAGGAGACAAAAATGACTGGCACTAATTATGACTATATTGTCGTTGGTTCAGGAGCTGGCGGCGGTACGGTTGCTGCAAGATTGGCGGAGTATGGAAAAAAAGTCCTAGTCCTTGAGGCTGGCGGCGATCCTCGAAAATTGCAAGGTGGAGACTTGGCTTTTCCTGATGACTACCGGTTGCCCGATGACTACGATGTACCTGTGTTTCATACATTTTCCACCGAAAATGAAGCCATGAAGTGGGATTATTTTGTCCGCCATTATAGCGATCAGGCGACTCAGGAACAGGATCCAAAATTTACCCCTGAAGAAAATGGCGTACTGTACCCGCGTGCCGGCTGTTTGGGTGGCTGCACTGCGCACAACGCCATGATTACTGTGTATCCGCACAATGACGACTGGGACGAAGTGGCTAGAATCACCGGCGATGACTCGTGGCGTGCCGATAACATGCGTAAATACTTCGAACGCATGGAAAATTGTCACCATCGCCCCATTTATCGTTGGCTGGCAAAACTGGGCATTAACCCATCGCGTCATGGCTGGAATGGCTGGTTTCGAACAGAAGCCGCTCTTCCTCTCAAGGCATTAATAAAGGATAAGGTATTGATTAAAACCCTTCTTGTATCAGCTAAGAAGGCCATTGATTACTTACCCGGTTTCTTTGAACGAATTAATTGGTTTTTTGAAGGGGGCTTGGCGGACCCCAATGACTGGACCTTGGTACAGGACAATGCCACCGGTTTACGCTATCCCCCACTGGCTACAAAAGATGGCGCTCGCCATAGCACTCGTGGGAGGTTGTTGGACGTGCAACGGAAACATCCCGACCTGCTCTTCATTGAACTGAATGCGCTCGTCACTAAAGTGATTTTAGATGAAGATAATCGCGCGATCGGTGTTGAATATTTAAAAGGTGAAAAGCTCTATAAAGCTCATCAAAATCCTAGCCAGGAGCCTGGTGAATTGCGCATTGCTCACGCGTCTTTAGAGGTTATTCTGGCGGGCGGCGCTTATAATACCCCGCAACTGCTCATGCTTTCAGGCATTGGTCCTAAGAAAGAGCTGGCCAAGCACGGCATTCAGATCAAGATCGATCTCCCAGGTGTCGGTACCAATCTGCAAGACCGTTATGAGGTGGGTGTTGTCAATCGGATGCATCAGGATTGGGAGGTACTCAAAGGTGCCAAGTACGCCAAAGGAGATCCCCAGTATGAGGAATGGGAAAACCACCAACGAGGTGTCTATACGACCAATGGTGCAGTATTAGCCGTCATCAAACGCTCTATGGAAGAGCAGCCACTGCCCGATCTTTTTTGTTTTGCGCTATTAGGAAACTTCAGAGGTTATTTTCCCGGCTATTCAAAATTGATTAAGGATAATTTGAATTATCTTACTTGGGCTGTACTTAAAGCGCATACCATTAATCGCGCCGGAGAAGTACGCCTGGTATCCGCCGATCCTCGCGACCGGCCTTATATCAATTTTCGCTACTTTGAAGAAGGCAGTGATACGGAAGGCACCGATCTTGATGCTGTCGTGGCCGGTATCAGATTTGTTCGTAGTTTAACTGCACCGCTGATTGAAGAAGGAATCCTTGCTGAAGAAGAGCACCCTGGAAAAGCCCTTCAAAGTGACGAGGAACTGCGTGATTATGTCAGGTATAACGCCTGGGGGCATCATGCTTCTTGTACTTGCCCTATCGGCAGTGACACTGATCCTATGGCGGTTCTGGACAGTAATTTTAAAGTAAGAGGAGTCAAGGGACTTAGAGTTGTAGACGCTTCCGTTTTTCCGCGTATTCCCGGGTTTTTTATCGTAAGTTCTATTTATATGATAGGAGAAAAAGCAGCGGATGTCATTCTCGGCGAGGTGGCTTGAAATCTATAACATTATTAACAGACAAAACCAAGAAAAATTGACAGGCCAATTTTGCTGGCAATTGACTGGCCTGACAGATACCGTAATAATACTTATCAAAATAGTTTTGCTTTCAGATTAACCTGAAAAAACAATTACCCATCACAGAGACTCAGAGTTGACGGAAAATCAAAGCATTAGAATTCATTTGCCGCTTACCCCGCGGGGGCAGGAGCATTCTTTTCAAGCCGGTGATTTTTCTCTGAGTTCTCGTGTCTCTGTGGTGAGTAACAGGCATCGTAAATGGATATAATCCCTTTCACAGGCAGCTATTCATCCGACGATGTCCAGTTCCTGTTAAAACCGTTGACGATGCCGGATACGCCCGTTCACATCAAGGAAGCGTTGATTCAATCGGGTAAAAAACATTATTCTCAAATGCTAACCCATGAGTCCTTGCCGCCGGATGATTATTTGCCCTTGTTTTATCAAGCGATGGCGTTAAATCAGGATCGTGTGGCAGAGCATGTTTTGCTGTTGGCAAAAGGCATTTTAGCCAGGCGTCCAAACGGTATTACCTTGGTGTCACTGGCGCGCGCTGGCACGCCGATGGGCGTGTTACTTAAACATGTCTTGAAACGTTTTTTCAATACCCAAGTCGAGCATTATTCTATTTCCATCCTCAGGGATGTCGGTATAGACCAAAATGCGCTGCGTTTTATTTTGCGATATCATGCTCCTGAGTCTTTGGTATTCGTTGATGGCTGGACAGGGAAAGGTGTTATTGCACGACAGTTGGCAAGCAGCTTACAGGCTTTTGCGATCAGCGATGGTATCCGTATTCCAGCTGAGTTATATGTATTAACCGATCTATCAGGATGCGCGACTTTTGCCGCTACTGCTGAAGATTATTTAATTCCTTCCAGCATCTTGAATGCTACAGTATCTGGACTGGTTAGCCGTTCGGTTTATGTCTCAAATGATGCCGGACTTGACGATTTTCATGGCTGCCATTATTACCCGCAGTTTGAACAACACGATTTATCCAGCTACTTTATTGATGCCATACTAGATAGAATAAAGTGTATTTGGCAGGATTTAAATCCACAACCTCAAAACCCCGTTGAACTGGATCTTCAACAACTAAAAACAATTTCCCGGCAATTTTTACAATGGATTGGCGAATATTACGGAATTACTCATCATAATTACATTAAACCAGGCATTGGAGAAGCGACGCGTGTATTATTACGCCGCGAAGCACAACTATTACTGTTACAGGATTTAGACTCCGAAACAACCCGGCATTTACGCTGGTTAGCCGAGTTTAAGTCGGTTCCGATAGCGGTTTTTACCGATTTACCGTATCGCGCGGTAGCATTAATCAAAGAGATTAAATTATGAATACAGAGTCAAAATTGTTTTCGCCCTGGTGTTTAGGAGCGCCGCTTTATATGCCGGGTCATCGCCGCGACCTTATAGAAATTGCCAATGGCGAAAAATTTTCAATGTTAAGGTCAATGATTTTTTGCACGGAAGATGCGGTGTCCAGCAGCGATGTCGATAGCTGTGTGCGTCATATTGGCTTATGTCTTCAAGGATTTAGAGTTTCGCCGCATCGATACCGTTTTATACGCGCCAGAAATCCGGATATATTAGCGCGTTTACTGGATCTTCCCGATATTGAAAAGATCGATGGCTTTGTCTTGCCAAAATTTAACGAGGCTGTGTTTCATGCTTATTTCGATCAATTGCAAGGAACGCCATTTAAAGTCATGCCAACCCTGGAAACAAAAGATGTTTTTGATTTCAACGCAATGTGCGAACTACGACAGGGTTTATCACAAGAGGATATTGCCCAGCGGGTCTTAATGCTTAGAATTGGCGGCAACGATCTGATGAATCTGTTAGGTATTCGCAGACCCCGATCCCTCACGCTTTATGAAACCCCAATAGGTCATGTTATTGCGCAACTGGTGACTATTTTTAAACCTTATGACTTTTCATTATCCGCTCCAGTGTTTGAGTATTTGGACGATGTGGCAGCCTTGCAAAAAGAGATTCGGCTTGATTTGGCGTATGGATTAACTGGAAAAACTGCGATACATCCGGCGCAAGTTCCGGCTATTGAAGCCGCCTATAGCGTGGATGAAGAAGATTATGAAATGGCTGTTAAACTGAACGAACACACTGCACCTGCTGTTTTTAAAATGCACAATGCGATGTGTGAAGTAGCTACCCATCAGCAATGGGGAACAAGCATCATAAACCGGCAACAGTGTTATGGTGTTAAAATATTAAAGCCTCAGGACAAGTATGCCGAATTGTCCGTGTAAGCCGGGTTAGCATGGAGTACCCCGGCATTTTTTAATCAGTATTGTGTAAACATCAGGAGAACACATATGAGTTTCGATAATTTTCTTAACCAGCTAAAATCCAAAGCCAATGAATTAAAAACCGAGGCTTTGAAATTTAAAAACAAGGATTTTCTGAATGCGGCAATGGCGGGTTCTGCATTGGTTGCAATGGCTGATGGCAGTATCAGTTCTGAAGAAAAACAAAAAATGATTAAATTCATCGAAAACAATGATGCATTGTCAATTTTTACCACCAGTGATGTTATCAAAGCGTTTCAAGATTTCGTTGCCCAGCTGGAATTCGATAGAGACATAGGCGAAGCCAAGGCCTACCAGGCATTGGGTAAAATGAAGTCCAATTCAGAAGCCGCGCGCCTGTTAGTACGCATGATTATCGCGATTGCTTCTTCTGATGGTGTTTTTGATGGCGATGAAAAAAAGGTAGC
Organism: Methylococcaceae bacterium; assembly: GCA_049286765.1. Lineage (GTDB taxonomy): Bacteria > Pseudomonadota > Gammaproteobacteria > Methylococcales > Methylomonadaceae > JAGXGJ01. The sequence continues at coordinate 7,685 of JBAQEN010000325.1, read as the reverse complement.
CGTCAAAATTGCTAAAGAATTGGCGATTGACCCATCAGAATTTGAGCTGTGAGTGCTTAATAAAGTAATTGGAAAATTAAACTTCAGGCCGATTACTTAACTGATGTTACTACGCAATAGCTAAAGAATTTTTACCATGAAGACTACGAAGGGTTATGCTTTTCTTAGCGTCCTGCGTGGCAAAAGGAAAAACCAGTACCTATTTCATTTACTTAAATAAAGATAACGTGTTTGATGGAAGTTTGTCGTAAAATTCTGGAATCGGGCCTGCAAACATTAAACCTTGCCCTGAATGCACGGCAGGTAGAACAATTGCTTGATTTTATTAAGTTGATTGAAAAATGGAATAAAGCCTATAACCTGACAGCCATACATGGCAAAGAAGATATGGTGCGCTTGCATCTATTAGACAGCCTGGCAATTGCCACCTTTATTGAAGGCAAACGCGTAATTGATATAGGCACGGGCGCGGGATTGCCGGGCATCCCATTGGCAATCTGTTCACCTGAAACCGAATTTACTTTGCTGGATAGTAATGCCAAGAAAACACGGTTTGTACAACAGGTGATATTGGAATTAAAGCTCAAAAATGTAACAGTTTTTCATAGTCGTGTGGAGCATTATCAACCGGAACTACCCTTTAATACCGTCATTACCCGTGCGTTCGCAAGTTTATCTGATATTGTAAAATTGACCGCGCATCTACTTGGGAAAGATGGCGTTCTATTGGCCATGAAAGGGCAAAACCCTGAAGCAGAATTAGCGCAAGTTATAGCAAATACGACGCTAATACCGGTGAATGTTCCTGGTTGTGAGGTAGAAAGATGTCTGGTTAGAATAACAGCTCACGGATAAGTACAAATACAAACGATTAAAAATCCGAGGTAAGTTAGTGGGAAAAATAATTGCCGTAACCAATCAAAAAGGCGGCGTTGGAAAAACGACAACAAGTGTCAATCTGGCCGCTACTCTGGCTGCCGCGAAGCGTCGCGTATTGCTGGTGGATATGGATCCACAGGGCAATGCCGCAATGGGATGCGGCATAGATAAACAAGACGTCAAGTATTCCAGTTACGATTTGTTAATGGAAGACGTACCCGCAGCAGAAACAGTTATTTATATGGAAAATATTGGCATTTCCGTAATTCCTGGCAATGCTGACCTGACAGCCGCTGAAGTACAATTAATACATGCTGATCGTAAAGAGCAGCGGCTTGCTGATGCGTTAATACCAATCAAATCACAGTACGACTACATTCTGGTCGATTGTCCGCCGTCCTTGAATATGCTAACTTTAAATGCAATGGTAGCTGCCAATAGCCTATTGATTCCGATGCAATGCGAATATTATGCCCTCGAAGGTTTGTCGGCGCTAATGAGCACGCTTAGAAATATCCAGGAGACAGTTAATCCGGAGTTGCACCTGGAAGGTATTTTGCGGACGATGTATGATGACAGAAACCGCCTGACCAAAGATGTATCAGAGCAATTGATCCGTTATTTTGGCGAAAAAGTATTCAGAACCTGTGTCCCAAGAAATATTCGTTTGGCCGAAGCGCCAAGTCATGGCTTGCCCGTTCTATGTTACGATAAAGCATCCCGAGGTGCTGTCGCTTATATTGCCCTGGCGGGTGAAATGATTAGAAAAGAAAAAGTAAATAAGACATGACATTACAAAAACGTGGGTTAGGTCGTGGGCTTGAAGTTTTATTAGCTGACTCTTCTTCTTTAGGAGCGTTGCAGCAAGAGCCAGTGGTTATCGACAAGATAGATGATCGAACGGCAATGGCTCAAATGCTAATTGAAAATATTCAAAGAGAACGCGTTCGTCTTTTGGAAGAGGTAGAAGCCTTAAAAAGCTTGCTGGATGAGTTTGAATCAAGTATCCGTGCTGAATTGCAATGAAACACTGTATTGGGCTTGTAACTTTGTTGCATTGGCCGGTGAAATGACCAGAAAAGAGAAAATAGAAGGCAATGGCTTTAAATAAACGTGGATTGGGTCGAGGTCTTGACGCCTTATTAGGTGATGTTTCTAAAACCGAGGAAAAACATCAACTGCACACGCTGCCGATAGAATATTTGCAACGGGGAAAATATCAACCGCGTAAAGATATTAACCCGGAAAAATTACAGGAATTGATAGAATCCATCAAGGCGCAAGGTATCATACAACCTATAGTCGTACGCCAAATCACACGTGATAAATACGAGATAGTCGCCGGAGAACGCCGCTGGCGTGCCGCTGGCCAAGCAGGGTTGCAAGAAGTACCGGTGGTTATTAAAGAAATAGATGACCGCTCGGCAATGGCAATTGCGCTGATTGAAAATATTCAACGTGAAGACTTGAATCCCCTGGAAGAAGCCGAAGCCTTAAGACGACTTCTGGATGAGTTTGAAATGACTCATCAGCATATAGCCGATGCAATTGGCAAGTCACGCACTACGGTGACCAATTTATTAAGATTGATAGATTTGCATGCTGATGTAAAAAAATTATTGCTCAATAAGCAACTGGAAATGGGGCATGCTCGGGCTCTGCTGTCGCTGGATGGACTCAAACAGGTGACGGCAGCCAATAAAATAGTCAAAGAAGGCCTTACAGTACGGGCAGCTGAGCGCCTGGTTAAAGATGCTCAAGCAGAACCAAAATTTAAAAAAATAAGGGTAATCGATAGTGATACTTTACGTTTACAGGAAGATTTAACCGCAAAACTGGGTGCAAAAGTCTTTATAGACCATAAAGGAAATGGTGCCGGAAAATTGGTCATTGCCTATTCCAGTCTGGAAGAACTGGATGGTATTATTGAGCAAATTGGTAAAAGATAAAATAATTAGGCGGGACGCGTCTAAAGATAGATTTGTAAATTATTGCAATTCAAGCCTCGCTATTAAACCAGAGGCCGTTGTCTGCTTCAATATAACAGTTCAGGCTCTATGTGGTGTGGATGAGAGCGGCTTTAGAAGTGGACTGGAATAAGTATCAAGCTCTCCTGCCGCAACGGCGCGGCTAAACAAATAGCCTTGTTGTACGTCACATTGGTTCGTTTTTAGAAACGTCAATTGCTCTTCGGTTTCCACCCCACCGGCTATAACGTTTAGCTTTAATTCATGGGCTAGCGCGATAATCCCGCGCACTAGAGTCATACTGCTTCCATTGCCAGGAATATCCCGGACTAAAGAACGATCTATTTTAACACTGTGCACCGGAAATAGCCCTAGATGGATCAAACTGGAATATCCCGTAGCGAAATCATCAATGATGAGCTGTACCCCGAGATCATGCAATTGTTGTAAAACATCGAGGGTTCTCTCCGGGTTTTGCATAACCGCGGACTCGGTGATTTCAAGTTTCAGTGAAGAAGGTTTGATACCGGTTTCATCCAGCACCTCTTTAATCGTTTGAAACAAGTCCTTTTCAAGGAATTGACGGGGGGACAAGTTCACCGCCACTTGGTTAAATGGCCCATCGTTCTCCTGCCACGCTTTGGCTTGCAAACACGCAGTGCGCAATACCCAAATACCGATCGGGACGATCAGTCCGGTTTCTTCGGCAATCGTTAGAAACCGGTCAGGGTAAATCAGACCCCAGTCAGGATGTTGCCATCGGATCAGCGCTTCGGCACCCACTGAGCGACCGCTTGTAGAATCAATCTGGGGCTGATAGTGAAGCTTTAGTTCATGATGAGTCAACGCATGACGCAAACCCTTTTCGATATTCATGCGTTCAAGTGATCTTGCCGTCATTTCCATCGTATAAAATTGAAAGTTATTCTTGCCGCGTTCCTTGGCCATATACATCGCAGTATCGGCGTTCGTCAGCAATATTTGGCTATTTTCCCCGTCGTCTGGGTAAATACTGATCCCAACGCTCGTAGTTATGACAATATCGTTGCCTTCGACTGTAAACGGTCCAGTGATTATATCGATAGTTTTTTGCGCTATCCGCGCTACATCATCGATAAGATTGATATCGCTCAACAATATAATAAACTCATCACCCCCTAGCCGTGCCAGGATATCATTATTACGTACTGAACTTTTTAACCGGTCACTAACCGCTTGCAGCAACAGATCGCCTATACGGTGGCCTAAGGTATCATTGATCAACTTGAAGCGGTCAAGATCGAGAAACATCAGCGCCAATTTGGTTTTATGGCGCCGGGCTGAGGACAGGGTTTGAGTAACGCGGTCATGGAATTGTGTGCGGTTAAGGAGTCCGGTTAACGGGTCGTGGTTGGCGATATAAAGCAATTGCTGCTCGGTGTATTTACGACCGCTGATGTCCTGAATCTGGATAATGAAATATTGTGGCTCGCCGGCAGCATTGCGTACCAAAGAGGCGCTTAACTGAATCCAGACCACCTTGCCAACGATTTTGTGATTGTACTTCCCCTCAATTTGAAACGACGGTAGTTCGTCCGTCAGCAATTGGCGCAGGTGATGGTCAAGCACTTTGCCGTGATCGTCGTCATGGGTAAGCATTTGCAGATTGGTTCTCAACAACTCTTCTTCTGAGTAACCGAATATTTTGGAAAGCGAGTTGTTAACTTGTAAAAAACGGCCATCCACGGCTACCAATGCCATACCGATGGCGGCAAGATCGAATGCGCTATGGAAGTACTCTTGACTTTCGCGAAGTAAATTTTCTATTTGACGGCGCTCGGTCATGTCCCGAAATACCATAACTGCTCCTAACAACGCGCCGTCATCATTAAGTATAGGAGCCGCGCCGCCATCAATAGGGAATTCCTCAGCTGACCGGGTAACGCATAAAGTGGCGCAGTTCAGGCTGGTAACAGCAAGGCTCTTTAATGTCATCAGGACGGGATTTTCAACACTCATGCGATTTGACTCAGTCAAAAGTGTCATCAGTTCGCTGATTGCTGTTCCTTTAGCTTGCTCCATCCGCCAAGCTAACGCTTTCTCGGCCACTGAATTCATGAACTGAATTCTTCCTTCGAGATCAGTGGCAATGACGGCGTCGCTGATGCAATGGAGCGTCTTGGCAAACCATTGCTCGCTTTCCTTAAGCTTCAGTTCCAATTGATGTTTGTAGAGCACAACTTCGATGGATGCGTGCAGTTCATCCGAGCGGAATGGCTTGATTAAATAGCCATAGGCTCCTGTGGCTTTCACCCGTTGTATCGTAGCGGGATCGCTGTAAGCAGTGAGAAAAATTACCGGGATATGCAGAGATTCCATGATCGTTTGAGCTGCTTCAATACCGTCCATGCTCCCTTTTAGCACGATATCCATCATCACTAGTTCGGGTCTAAGTTGTGTTGCCAGAGTCACAGCTTGTTCTCCCGAAAAAGCAGTTGCGACCACCTCATAGCCGAACCCTACCAATTGGTTACGGATATCCATCGCAATAATGCCTTCGTCTTCAACGATCATAATCTTGGTGGCTGACATAGCTTGTTCCTTGTGAATGGGTATTGGTAAAGCGTATTCTAAATGTAGTTCCTCCATCGGACTGATCCAGCGTCATGTGCCCCATAAGTTGATTGGTCAACATGACGACTAACTGCAGACCTAGTGAGGTGCTTGTTTTGTAGTCCAGATCAATTGGAAAGCCGATTCCATTATCAGCGATAACGAGAATAAACTCACCTTGATCTTGCCTGAAGGTGATACTGATTTCACCTTGTCTATCATCCGGAAAGGCATGCACAAGAGCGTTGGATAGAAGTTCATTGATGAGGAGTCCGCAGGGAATCGCGGTATCGACATCGAGACAGACATCGTCGATCCCCATGCTTATATAAACTTTGCTTGAAGGAATTCCGTGGCTGAACAGCAGATGATCGACCAAACCATTAATATACGAAGCAAAATTGATATTCGCCAAATCTTTCGATTGATAAAGATTCTCATGAATTAAAGCCATGGATTTGATCCGGTCAGTGCTCTGCTTGAGCAGGTTTGCAACCGCTTCATTTTTGACATTTCTGGCTTGGAGGTTAATCAGACTTGAAACAACCTGGAGGTTGTTTTTTACCCGATGATAAATTTCCTTAAGCATGATCTCTTTCTCGTTGAGGGCTTCTTTCAACTTGTCATTAGCACGCTTACGTTGGGTAATATCGACGATGGTACTCATAACAAATATTCCTTCACGGCTATCGATGATACTGAGGCTTATATCAACTGGGAACTCACTGCCATCCTTGCGCAGTCCGAAGATGTCAAGACCAGTGCCCATGGGTCTGGATTGTGGAGCAGCGCAGTATGCGTGCCTGAAGCCGGTATGTCCACCACGAAAACGCTCCGGTATTAACATTTCAACCGGTTGTCCAAGTAACTCTGTGAATGAGTAACCGAAAGATATTTCTGTTTGCGAATTGACCATCAGGATCGTTCCTGACTCGTTTACCATGACATTCGCATTGGGAGCCGATTCCACCGCCTGTCGAAACCGATGCTCCAGGTCAAAGGCGCTGGCTGCGGCGCGAAGATCGGCCTCTGCCTGATTGAGCTGAGTGATGTCGGTGAACGCCATGCGTAGCACAGGGAATACGCTAACGCCAGCCTTGCGCAGGCAGTGAAAACGGGCATGAATCATCGAGCCATTGCTGCGGTTCAATTTCAGATCGAAACATTGTTGCTCTTCTTCGGCATCCTCCATCGCGCTCATGAACAGACAATGCCAGCGATCTTTGTCTTGATCAGCAACAAATTGCGCAAAGCGCCGATGAATAAGTTGCTTGCGCTCCACGTCGAGCAGCCTGGCTCCGGTAAGATTGATCTCAGCGATTATGTCTTCTGCGGTGATTGTGAGGTAGCCGATAGGTGCGAACTCATACAGGTCAAAATAACTGTCTCGCGACTCTTGCAAGTCTGCAGAAAGCCGCCGCAATTCCTCGTTCTGCAGCTCCAATTTAAGCTGAAGCGCTTGCAGCTCGTACAGGAGCTCTTCAAGGTCATATGGAGTTGATGGCGTTGCCGGGGCTTGAGTGGGGTGCGATTCAACTTCGGCATGCAACAACTGGGGCATCTGCTGGCAATGCTTAAGGTGTTGTTCACGCATGGCTTGGATGACATCAAAATCGGATAGTTGTCTTTGCTCCGACTGTTTGCGGACTAACTGGTCGTATCCGTCTTCAGAACGGCTGCTGGGCTGAATCCGGCGCTTCACTTTCATGCACAAGTTATTTCCTTCCAAAATAAAATCCAGCTGGCAACCGGGTGTGATGCCCAAACGTCGGCGTATTTCTATCGGTATTACGACTTGGTATTTTTCGGAAACGGTGACTGTTTGCATAGCTGCTCCGGTTACAATATCGGACTAAGTTTATCATGCGCATAATCTTATATTAGTCACGATTTTTTTACTTCCCATTCCTGCGCCTGATACAACCATGAACGCTGCTGTTCTGTTATAAAAGTTAATCAGAACTCAATAAAAGGAGCACGAGTTAGACGACACTATATTAATTGAAGACAGAAGGGCCGGGCAAGATATACTCATCGTAACAGAATCCAGTAATTTAATTTTATGGATTGAAGATGTCTTTCCAGTAATGAGCAACTGGTAAAGTATGTTAATTAGCTCAAGAGACTGTGAAAGTATTATTTCATCATCCGCATGGTATAATGTATTTCATTGATAAATATAATGAATTGCATAAAAACATGACATCACGCCGCTACAAATCTGTTTCAAACAGGCAGCAGATCAGC
>JBAQEN010000324.1:0-3882 GCA_049286765.1 Methylococcaceae bacterium | reverse complement strand
CCTTAATCAGCACCAGATCAAACACTCCCTCCAGCGCTTCAAGACTGTTCATCAGCCTGACACTCCGCTCAGGCAAGTCATTTGCGGCGAGATTGAGCCGTGTCGCCTGCTGTGACAAATACGAGTCAGATACCGCTAGCGGTCGAAATGAACTGAGCGCTACAGCCAAAGCGCCAAAGGTGTCATTCAGAATCAAAATCCGCGCATCAGCCGATGGTTTGAACTCTTCTGCGAGAGCGTTGAGTAGATATTCATCGGCCGCATCCCAAGCGCGTAACAATTCCCGCGGCCGTTTTGGCAACCGGTTGAGTTCAAACTCGCCCTGAGCAACCGCTAATAAATTCTCCGATTTGACAGGCATGGCTCAAGCGCGTGACATGAATTTTCCGGTCTCAGTATTGATCTTGATCAATTCATCAGTTTCCAGATATTCAGGCACCTGAACTTCTAATCCTGTGGTCAATCTAGCCGTTTTCGTGCGACCTGACGCCGTCGCGCCCTTAATCGCAGGAGCTGTCTCAACAATCGGTAACACTACCGAACTGGGCAGTTCAATGCCCAGCACGGCATCGTCTATCAATAGGGCAACAATGCCTTCAAGGCCTTCGGTCAAATACTCGACCTGACCTTCCAGATCATCACTGCTCAAACTGTACTGGGTATAGTCCTCCATATTCATAAAGATATAGCTACTGCCATCTATATATGAAAACTGTACCTTGGCCCGCACCAAGTCAGCATCTTTAAAGAAATCATCACCTTTTAATGACTCATCCAGTTTTTGGCCTGTTTTGAGATTGGTAAAACGAATCTTATATAAGGTTGATGCGCCACGAGACGAAGGACTTTTAGCGTCGACCTGCTTTACGGCATGCGGTACTCCATTGATTTCGACCACCATTCCCCTCTTTAAATCACTAGCCTTTGCCACACTAACTTCCTCTCGATTAAACTTGCTGACAACAAAATCGCAGCAAGGGTTTATATTGAAAATGATACTGACTTATGGCGCCCATCAGTACCGTTATAATTACAGCGCCATTATATCTCAGAATTCATCCTTAAAGCCGTCCAGGCAATCTTGCGATATGGCCGGCCAAGGCAAATACTGCTGATATCACATGTTCTTGCACAAATTTTCCGGATATTGTTTTTTTTGATCAGGAACTATGTAGGAAACCAAAAGCCTTTTAAAAAAGGAAAATTCCCCTGTCATTATCGGGAAAGCTGCCCAATACCTTTAACGCGGATTTATGAATAATAGATGATTTTTATTAATGGCATTAATGACATGAACCGTTTATCCCTAATATTATTGAGTTTCCTATCATTCCCCGTCACCTCTCTTGCTCACGGACCAACCCCGCAAAAAGCCAAAGAAAGTATCATTATTAATGCTTCTGTCGATAGCGTCTGGAATGCAATCAAGCAATTTGATGCCATTGCAAGCTGGCATCCTGATGTCAAAGCAAGCTCGGGAGATGGGATAAACGCCTCTGACGGCACCAGAACCATTACCTTGCAAAATGACGAACAACTGGTAGAAAACCTGGATTATTACAGCGATAAAGATCATGAATACAATTACCGTCTTAAAACCGAAAATGTAACGGCATTTCCGGCCAGTTCATACACCATCAACATTCAGGTAACGGCTGGGGACGATGCCAACACTAGCGTGGTTACACTAAAAAGCCGTTTCTACCGTGGCGATACCGGTAATACCCCACCCGAAAACCTGAATGATCCAGCGGCAGTTAAAGCAATGAATGAGTTTTTTAAGAACGGTTTGATGGGGCTAAAACAAAAGCTGGAAAAATAAAATCAAGCCTGAAAATATAAGGGCAGTCATTAGGGATTGCCCTATACCATAGTCAGTTTTAGCGTACTTGAATAAGACCTTGCCGGCTTGCCAGCAAAGTCAGCTCGGCCAGCGTTTCGGCTCCCATTTTTTCCTTGATTACCGTACCGTGGTTACACACCGTTTTGTAACTCAAACACAGCTTTTCCGCCGCCTTTCTAACTGTATAGCCATTCGCCAACAAACAGAATACATCGAACTCCCTGGGAGAAAGCAGCTTGATTTTTTCCGCTTCGTCCTGCTCACTTGCCATCGAAACCGCCAGTTGCTGGGCAATATCAGGATCAACATAAGTACCGCCTTGGGCGATTTTATGCACCGCTGTGACCAGCGTTTCAGGCACGCTACTTTTGGTAATATAACCCTTGGCTCCGGCAGCAAGCGCCCGTGTCACATAGACCAGTTCATTGTGAATGCTGAACACCAGGATTTTACAGTGCGAATCACGATTGAGCAGTCTCCTGATGCTCTCAAAACCGCCAATGCCCGGCATCGATAAATCAGTCACCACAATATCCGGGTGATGTTGATTGTACATTTGACAAGCAGACTCGCCCCGATCCGCCTCATAAACCTGTCCGATTTTATCGGATAAGGAAAGATAGGCTTTGTAACCTGTGCGAACCACGGCATGATCATCTACCAATAACACACTAATCTTACTCGCCACTATTTCGCTCCATAACACGTTAAAACAGTCATCATGCCTGCTTGTAAACGCTAAATCGATAGGAGCTTTTCCTGTTTTATCCTGCCGAACGGCGTAGGAAGTTTTCTTGGTTTATTTTCGGTATTTTTCCTGCTGATTTCCGGGCTTATTCCGTAACGCCGCAAGCAACGTCTCCCGTACTATGACGGTCTGCTTAGCCCTGCTCTCAATGAGGCATTGCAAACATTTTGATCAAGTAAGCTGGTTGTCATACTTAATCTTTATTGAAACGCACGGGCTCGGCTTTTATTAGGCAATTGCCGAAGTACAACAATCATAACCCTGGAGGAACTATGCGGATTTCCAAATTCACCCGCACCGCTGTCGCATCAGCTGTCTGTAGCGGCGCCTTATTGACGGTTTCCATGCCGACACAAGCTAACAAAGCCCTGGCGAGACTATCAAAAGAGGACACTAACTGGGTCATGCAGACCAAAGACTACAGTGCCAGTCACTATAGCCCTATGACCCAGATAAATGCGCACAACGTTCAGCATCTACAACCGGTCTGGTCGTTTTCTACGGGCATACTGAACGGGCATGAAGGCGGACCGCTGGTTATTGACGGCATCATGTATGTGCATACGCCGTTCCCTAACAATGTTTTCGCGATTGACCTGGATGAACCGGGCAAAATTTTATGGGAATACAAGCCTAAGCAAAACCCCGCTGCCCGCGCAGTAGCCTGCTGTGACGTGGTAAACAGGGGCTTAGCTTACGCGCCTGCCGGCGATGATTATCCAGCGACTATTTTCCAGAATCAACTGGACGGCCATATCGTTGCCTTAAACGCCAAGACCGGCGAGTTGTTGTGGAAAATGGAGAATTCCGATATTGCGATGGGTTCTACACTAACCGTCGCGCCTTTTGTCGCTAAAGATAAAGTCATTGTCGGTAGCTCAGGCGCGGAATTGGGCGTAAGAGGTTATGCCACCGCCTATAACATTAAAGACGGCAAGCAAGCATGGCGCGTTTACGCCACGGGCCCTGATGCCGACATAAAGCTGGCAAAAGACTTTAACAGCGCCAACCCGCATTACGGCCAGTTCGGACTGGGCCTTAAAACCTGGGAAGGCGATGCATGGAAAATCGGCGGCGGCACCAACTGGGGCTGGTATGCGTTCGATCCTGATCTGGACATGCTCTATTACGGCTCAGGCAACCCTGCGCCGTGGAATGAAACCATGCGCCCTGGCGACAACAAATGGACGATGACCATCTGGGGCCGAGACATCAATACCGGTGAAGCTAAATTCGGTTATCAGAAAACGCCGCATGACGAATGGGATTACGCCGGCGTCAACTATATGGG
>JBAQEN010000323.1:0-1650 GCA_049286765.1 Methylococcaceae bacterium | reverse complement strand
GGCAATCCACGCCGGTATGACGAAATAGAATATATGTCACGCATTGGCTGAAGATTCTTACTAATCAAGAAATCCATTGTACTCTTAATGACCTTCGATAGATAGTTGTTTTGACCAAAAAAACAGTGGAGCCGGTGCGTCTAGCCATGTTAGGCAGTTTTGGTAACGAGCATTTGCGCCGCCGGATAGGATTCGGCAAGACGCCGCTTTTATGATAAGGCAAATCATAAAGAACATAGACATTGTTGAATAAATCACAATTTGGCCGAAGCTTACCATTTCTATCTTTGTCGCTAGATTTTGACGGACACAGACAAACCTAGACTTGTCATTCTGTTGAGTGCAGACGCTCTGATCCACGCTTCCGTTTTTTGTTGCGGCAACGCACGCGCTTTCGGTGTTGCCGAAAATGCGCTTATAGCGTTGCATAGCAAGCTCAACATAGCTTCGAAGGTTATAATCCGTTTTTCGTCGCCACGCTATGCAACCTTATTCAGCAATGGTTTAAATATGTTGGCCTCGCTGCCTAAAAACTGATTTATTCAACAACGCTAGATAACGGGGATTCTACTCCCTGAAAAAGGCAATAATCGAGATATAAGCAAACGGAGCAGTAGCGGTGTGGTGTGTGACGCCCCCTGCGTAGCCGTAGATATAAGAGCGGGATGTTTTGTCGGAAGTCGCTCGATAGCGCTGGTGTAGACAAAACATGAGGCAACCGAACCGGCGTAGAGTCATTGCGGGAGCCTTGGCGCAGCACATCGCGAAGGGCAAGCCGAAGCAGACGCAAGACGGCGCGGGCCGCCGAAGGCAAGGCGTGTCGCCAATTTTCCGCTCCCGAAATCGGATCGGATCCATTTCAGGTTTCGCGGAAAATGGCGACTCTCCGGAACGCATCGAACCCTGTCTCAACCTCACCGACGCTTGAGCCCGATTTGACGTAGCAACCTTTATGCGACTGCAAAACGCGAGTCTTCCGAACACAAGATGTAGAAACGAGCCTTGCGACCGAGCTTGCCCTCAGGGACTGCCAACGTTTTGTTGGCGCCGCCATAAAGTATCTATAACGGTTGGTTCCCATCCCTGTTTTAAGATATCGACGATTTCTCCGGGCATTTGCGTCATCTCCTCATCCATTTCAATGATCGCCGGGGCGATGCTGTCACTACGAAGACCATCGCGCAGCTGAGCATATGACTTATCGGGAATTAATAGATCGAATTCACCATGCAGGGAAAAGTAAAAATACGCAGCCCTCCGGAATGCGACACCTGTTGACCATGTGCACGCATGACCGTAGCGTTTGGCGGGGTTTGTTCTACGACATAGCGTAAGACATCAAGAGTAACAGTGTTTCGCTGGTACCATTCAGCTATTGATGTGGCTACACTAAACCGGACACATTATTTAAAATATCCGAAAAAAAATGTGAGTCCAAATGAGCCAAGAAAAACCGAAAACTTATACAGCAGAATTCAGAGCGTCAGCGGTCAAGCTGGCGAACGAATCAGACCAACCCATAGCCCAACCCATAGCGCAAACAGCCAAGGATCTGGGTGTCAACGCCAATACGCTGCATACCTGGATTGGCAAATACAGCCGCCCCCAATCAGCCGATAAAGCCGTACGAACTGATGAACATCTCTACGA
>JBAQEN010000322.1:0-10646 GCA_049286765.1 Methylococcaceae bacterium | reverse complement strand
GCATCATGTCCTCCTATATCTTTAGCTTGAAACCAGGCGATAAATGTATTATTTCCGGGCCTTATGGTGAGTTCTTCGCTAAAGAAACTGAAGCCGAAATGGTCTTTGTCGGTGGCGGCGCCGGTATGGCTCCGATGCGTTCACATATCTTTGATCAGTTACGCAGACTGAAATCCAAGCGTAAAATGACGTTCTGGTACGGCGCACGTAGCAAACGTGAAATGTTCTATGTAGAAGATTTTGATATGCTGGCCAGGGAAAATGATAATTTTGAATGGCATGTTGCATTATCCGATCCATTGCCGGATGATAACTGGGATGGTTACACCGGGTTTATTCATAATGTTCTTTTTGAAGAATTCATTAAAAAACATCCTGCCCCGGAAGATTGTGAGTTTTATATGTGTGGGCCTCCAATCATGAATACTTCAGTAATAAACATGTTGCTGGAAAACGGTGTAGAGCCAGAAAACATCATGTTGGATGACTTTGGCGGTTAACGAAACAAGAGCTTTTTTCTTCTGGAACTGTATTGTTCCAGAAGGGAATTTTTCGTCAATAACGGAAATTCAGTATTTATTCATGTTCATAAAATTATAATTAAATTAAGCTACCAGCGGTATATCGTTTGATAGATTAACAGTTCTATTTTTGGCCTAAAAGGGATGTCGATGAAACTATCAAAATTAGTGCTCATGTTTTTATGCATTCTTTTATCGTATCCTGCTTTTGCTTTGCGCTGTGGACGCGCCCTGGTAGATATAGGTGACTATAAGGAAGATGTTATTGATAAGTGTGGCGAACCGGAATACATAGATACTCATATTGAATTAAGAGGAGTGATTGACCGTTTTGGCGCGCGAACACGCCCATCTCCTGAGACTTCTATTAATCTTGGACAGCAACATTTTACGGAAATAGAAGTGGTAGTCGAAGAATGGATTTATGATTTTGGTCGTAGACGGTTTCAGAAACGCTTACGTTTTGAAAATGGTAGGCTGACAGAAATTAAAGATTTAGGCTATGGTCATTAAAAGAACTGCTACTTAAAGTCATGAAGCGCGAAATCAAATGCAATACCTTTGACTAAACGAAGTGCATGGCTTGATCTACTCACCTTTTTTATCAAAGTGACAAACATTCCAATTGCCAAATTCATCTTACTCAAAAGAAAAGGTTTTTTAGATAGAATTGACGGACCTTTGCCTGTCAGGAAAATTTAGAAATATCCTTACCTATTCAAAACACATTATAATAGTTACATTATTTATGGTATTTGCACATCAACTTTTGCCTTGCCTGAATAAGTCACAAGTTGTCCCATTGCAGCTCATATGGATTGAGTAATTATTATAATTAAAAAAGGTATTGACGAAAGTATGTCAGCCTTTATCGACTATACGAGGTGATATCATGACTTATTTTTTAGTAACTTTTGCGCTTATGCTAATGGTTATTGCAATTATGGCAATAGGTGTTATTTTTGGCAGACGCGCCATTAAAGGCTCATGTGGCGGTGGAATGAGCAAAGCAGAATGTGTCTGTGTAGAGAAATGTGACAAAAGAAAGAAAATGGAAGCAGAAGCTCATTTAACTCAGGGATGATTTGAATACAGCACACCGATTATAACAATAAGCAACTACGAGGATTTATTATGCTGGCAAAAATTACTGTAGCGGATTATATGTCTAAAAGATTAGTCACCTTGACTAAGGACACGGATGTGATCGATGCCATCAAGAAATTGTTGGATCATAAAATTACCAGCGCTCCGGTTATTGATTCAAAAGGTCATCTGATTGGTATGTTTTCTGAAAAAGATGGTTTGAAAGTTTTTTTAGAAAGCGTTTACAATCAAGGGATGAGCGGGAAAGTCGGCGAATACATGACCAC
Organism: Methylococcaceae bacterium; assembly: GCA_049286765.1. GTDB lineage: Bacteria > Pseudomonadota > Gammaproteobacteria > Methylococcales > Methylomonadaceae > JAGXGJ01. The sequence continues at coordinate 8,752 of JBAQEN010000322.1, read as the reverse complement.
AGAAACTATCAGCATCGATGCAACATCGAGTATTGTCGATCTTGCTGAAAAATTTGAGAAGTCTCCAATCAGAAGTTTTCCGGTTTTTCAAGATGGCGAATTCATTGGCGTCATTAGTCGTGTAGATGTTTTAAGAGCTTTAGTTGCCATTTAGAAAGATGCCAGAGCATAGTCATGTCACACAAACCTTTTATTGGCATGACTACGAAACCTTCGGCACTGATCCTCAGCGAGACCGGCCGGTTCAATTTGCCGGACTTCGTACTGATGTTGATTTTAATGTAATCGATGATCCTCTGGTTGTTTATTGCCGACCTGCGGCAGATTGCCTTCCCAATCCAGATTCCTGTCTAATTACTGGCATTACTCCGCAGCTGGCTGAACAAAAGGGTGTTTGCGAAGCTGAATTTATTGGCCGGATACATCAGCAACTCGCTCAACCCAATACGTGTACCTTGGGTTATAACAATCTTCGATTTGATGATGAAGTCACCCGAAATTGTTTGTATCGCAATTTTTATGATCCTTATGCGCGTGAGTGGCAAAATGGCAACTCCCGTTGGGATATAATCGATGTCGTTAGAGCCGCCAGAGCTCTGCGCCCTAAAGGGATTGAATGGCCGGTCAATGAAGAAGGCAAACCCAGTTTAAGACTCGATCAGTTAACGATCGCTAATGGCATCACTCATGAAACAGCACACGATGCACTATCAGATGTTTATGCCACGATAGGCATTGCCCGGCTCGTCAAGCAAGCGCAGCCAAAACTTTTCCAGTTTCTCTTACAACATCGCGTTAAAGTCAAAGTCCTGGAGTTGCTTCAACTGGGCAGTTTTAAACCTGTAGTGCATATTTCAGGTAAATATACCGCAGTTAAAAATTGTTTGGCCATTGTATTACCCGTTTGTAAACATCCAACTAATACTAACGGCATCATAGTTTATGATCTGTCTGTTGATCCTGAGCCGATGCTGTCTTTATCAATAGAAGACATTCAGCAACGGCTTTTTACCGCCACTGATGACTTGCCCGAAGGTATAACGAGAATACCGTTAAAAACCGTGCATATTAACAAATGTCCGGTATTAGCTCCCGTCTCTGTTGTCAAACCGGATGATGCAGAAAGGCTGGCTATCGATTTAACTTTGTGTCAGGACAATATTGAAAAAATTAAAGCAGCAAAGGGATTGGCTAAAAAGTTAGCCGCTGTTTTTAGCGGTTATGCTTACTCCGAACAGGATTCTGACCCGGATCTAGCCATCTATAGTGGCGGATTTTTTTCTGAAACAGACAGGCAGAAAATGGCAAAAATCAGAGTCACGTCACCTGAGCAGCTAGCAAAATTGGCATTCAATTTTACCGATCCTCGACTACCTGAAATGCTGTTTAGATATAGAGCACGTAATTATTCTGAAACACTGAATGCTGATGAGCAAATGAGATGGAATGAATTTTGTAAGAATCGGATGGAGGGGCGTCAAGCAGGTATTACACTAGCTGCCTATTTCGCCCGATTGCAGGAGTTGCGTAATAGTGCAGGTGCTAATAATGAAATTATTAATGCATTGGAGACTTATGCGGTAAACTTGTGTAATAGCTTGGACGCCAAAGTTGTATCCTTCGACTGACAATTTCTGAGCACGCTTTAATTTTTATCTAGCTTTAACTTCGAGATTAATGCCCTTTACAAGCAGTTCGCTTTTTACTGTAAAAACTCTTACTTCTCTACAAAACACACCAAGCGAAATTTGATTTTTACCTTCAGCCGTTAGTATTTTAACTTACTTATTAACAGAATCTGTTCCTGAACTAAATTTATTTTTTCTGTGATGTGAACTCGATCACCACCGCTCCCGATAAACAATGCCATATTTGCGATAACGCAAGAAAAACAGAGTTTTCATTGCTGGTTATCCGCGACTATAGCTAATCCACGCAATACTAATTCAGTGTCAATTACAAGTTTACCCTTAAGCTGAGGCGCAATAAGTCCGGCATCACCGCCTGTTAAAATCAAATGTAAAGTGTCTGTTTGTCTCGATAAAACATGCTCGATCAAACCGGCGGCGGCAGATAAGGTGCCGCTATAAATGGCGGCCTCGGTAAAGTTGGCGAGTCCGACGACATGGTCTGTTTCATGAAATTGAAGAGCCTCAGTCCCTTCACCCAGTGATTTTCTCATCAGCGTTAATCCCGGGCTAATCAAACCGCCTTGATGATTACCTTCGGCATCCATCAAATCAACGGTAATAGCTGTACCGCAATCAACTATACAAGCGGGTATTTGATAATGGCGTCTAACCGCTACTAACGCTAGCCAGCGATCAACTCCGAATTTTTCGGGTTGTTGGTAGGCATTAATTACGCCATATGCATGTGCCTGGGATTTAACGGGGATAATTTCAATGTTTGGCCAAAGCTCTATAGCTACTGTTAGCACAAGTTCCAACATCCGGTTTGCACACACGCAGGCAATTGCAAGACGCTTGGGATGCGATTGATTTTCCCAGATTTCAACCAACTGATGCCGGTTAATCTGAGAACTCAACAGTGCGCGACCAGCAATAATCCGGCCGTCTTTCTCAACAGCCCACTTGAGCCGGGTATTACCCATATCAACCAATAAATTCATAGCCCTGAAGAGTTAAAACTGACTTCGCCGGAAGCAAAAGCCTGAACAATGCCATCAGGACGTTTTATCAATAACAGACCGCTATCGTCTATACCCTCGACTTTACCTTCAACTTGTTGCTGTCCGATAAACAGGGTCGCCAATCGATCTTTCAGGCAATCGTAGCGCCGCCATTCATCGAGGTAAGCCTTAATACCGACAGTCTCAAACCCGGCGATAACCGGAAAAAGATGATTTAACAATGCTCCCGCCAAAGTATTTCTGCATAATGGCAGTGGTCCTGCGATTTTAGTCAAATCGGTCCATGCCTGTGTAATGGGTTGCGCTTGTGATTCCGGTAAAAACACATTCAATCCCAAGCCAATGACAGCGGAACAAGGGCCATCGCTTTCACCTGAAACTTCGATAAGAATACCGCCCAGTTTTTTACCTTGACTGTAAATATCATTAGGCCATTTTAAACCAATATCCATTTCCGCGCTGGTACTTGAAAACGATAATTGCTGCATTAAAGCCCTGATAACGGCGACACCAATAGCCAGACTTAAACCAGAAATTGAAGCGGGGCCGCCTTGTTGAAAACGCCAAAGTATCGATAGATAAATGTTGCTGCCATAAGGCGAAATCCATTGCCGCCCTCGCCTTCCTTTACCCGCCGTTTGATGCTCTGCAAAACATACAAAACCTGAAGAGGCATGATTTTGAGAGCGCTCAACTAAATAACTGTTCGTGGAATTAATGTGATCATGAATTTCCAGCTTTGATATTAATGCCTTACTCTGATCACTAAGCATTGCCTCAATTTTCGACTGCGCCAATAGCTCAAGCGGCCGATCCAGACGGTAACCTTTACCACTGACTGCAAAATGTTGCAAGCCCGATTCAGTTAGACTTTTAAACTGTTTGCAGATGGCGGCTCGACTAATGCCTAATGCCTCGGCTAATTCGGTACCTGAATGAAATTCTCCATCAGCCAGCAAGATAAGAATTTTTTTTTGTTTATCGGAAAGAAGCACAGTTTTTGCTTATGAAATAACACGGGGCTTATGCCGTTTATACTAAAAAACCCAGTTCATCACTGAAACATTTGGAAATACTTTCACAATTTCCACCACTAACCCGGTCTATATAATTTTGAGCAAATATGATCCAACCCTGAAAGCACCCTTGCATATTCAAGCTCCATTTCCGTCAATAAAACGTCAGCGCCTTGCAGCTGATTATGTTGACCGGCTTGTTCCATTGTTTTGCATAGCGCTGAAAGCTGCATTCCCCCAACGTTAGCACTAATCGATTTTAGACCGTGAGCCAGTTTGCGAATTTGTTCCGCTTCATTATTTTCTATGCTTTCTCGCAAAGAGACAAGCGTCTGGTCTGCGTTGTGTTGGAATGCTTCCCTTAATGAAGCAATGAACGTCAGATCATCCTCATCATCAAAATTAAAATTTTGCTGGAGGAAATGAATATCAATTGCCGGAGGTTTATTTGTGGACTGCAGGGCGGTGTCATCCTCAATAGATTTCGACGATAGTTGTTCCGGAATAATTAATTGCTCGGGTAACCATTTTTGTAATGAATTATTTATCTCCTGACGAGTAAATGGTTTAGTTATCCATTCATCCATTCCTGCGGCTAAACATTTCGTTTTATCACCTGTCAGGGCATGAGCCGTTAAAGCAATAATTGGAACATGCTTCTTTGTCCCCGTTTCTGATTCAAGCTGTCGAATTATCCTGGTGGCCTCGTAGCCATCCATTACCGGCATCTGGCAGTCCATAAAAACTATATCGTAATCCTGTTTCTTTAACGCCTCGACTGCTTCAAGGCCATTATTAGCCATATAAACCTGGCAACCGACGGTTTCCAGAAATCTTTTTGCCAGCATCTGATTGGCGGGATAATCCTCGACGACCAAAGCGCTGGCATTAAACCGGCAATCAGGACGAACCTTGATTTTTATTGGTGCGGCATCCGATTTTTCCAAATAAATCCAAAACCAGAATGTCGCGCCTTTGCCAAGCTGGCTGATAACACCAATTTCCCCATTCATCAAGCGCACAAGTTGCTTGGCAATTGCCAGACCCAAACCTGTACCGCCAAAGGCGCGGGTCATGGAGTTGTCTGCCTGGGAAAAGGCATCAAAAATCAGCAACTGCTTTTCCGCATCGACGCCAATGCCGGTATCAGTAACTTCGAAATAAAGTCTGACTTTTTTTTGATCTACAGGCTGACTGGTAACGCTTAATGTTATTTCGCCCTGCTCGGTAAATTTGACTGCATTACTGAGCAGGTTTGTCAGAATCTGACTAATTCTGACGGCATCGCCTTCAAGCATGACCGGTAACTCGGCAATATCCAGGTGATACTTTAATCCTTTGGCTTTGGCCTGGGTTTCCAGCAATGCGAAACAGTCATGGATTAAATCGTGGCAATTAAAGCAGTGCAAGTCAAGTTCCAGTTTACCGGATTCAATTTTAGAGAAATCCAAAATATCGTTGATTACCCCCAGAAGTAACCTAGATGACTGTTGTACTATTTCAATAGAATGACGCTGATCACTATTCAAGTTACTTTCATATAAAAATTCAGTCATCCCCAGAACCGCATTCATCGGTGTCCTGATTTCATGGCTCATGTTAGCCAAAAACTGGGATTTTGCCCGATTCGCTGCTTCTGCCTCTTCTTTGGCAATTAACGCATCAGTCACAGCGAAGTTCAATGCGCTATTTTTATCGGTCAATTCTGAAGTCCGCTCCTGTACCAGTATTTCCAATCCTTCGCGTTGTTTCTCCAGCTGCTCGTCCCGCTGATGTATTTCGTCCAGCATATCATTGTAAACATCAACCAGCTGACCAAATTCATCATTGCGGTTATTAACAACACAACTGGTAAACTTTTTTTCACTGGCGACTGCTTTCATGGCCTGCATCAACTCCAGCAAAGGCACCGAAAAAATCCTTTGCAAGCGGGCCGAAATAAACAAAACAAATAACAGTGTAACGAAAACGATGGCTGCAATAATTAAATAAAAATCAGTTAAAAATGCATACAAACGGCTGAGATTATCAACCAGATGGACAATACCAATAACTTGATTATCTATAAAAACAGGCCGAAACAAATGCAACTGACCATACCGGTCATATAGCGTTATTTCTGAATAACCCGCTTGTAAAGGCCGCCTGGAAGAAAAGCCGAAGATTTTTTTAGTCCATTGCCAAATACCTGAAACATTCGATCTCTGCTCGATTGTATCCTGTGAATCATCCTTGATTATTTGAGCGATAAGAGAGCCATTCAGATCATTGCTAGTTTGATAAGTAGTTTTATATTCTGCAAAAATCTCGCCCTCCGGGACATACAAAAAAGCGGCAACTATAGCCGGCTGGGTTTCTAAAACCTTCAGGGACTCATGCGCCGACTTGGCATCCATAAAAGCCAATGTAGCACGATTGTTCCAGGCAATTATGTCAGCTAAAGATGATAAATTCTGTTGCGTTTCACGTTCTCTGGATAGGTATTCATTTATCGAAATCGCCGACCCTACAAACAACAGCGCGAACAATGCAGACATTCCTATAATCAACATCAACTTGATGCGTATTGGCGCATTTCGAAAGTGGATCATCATTATTAGCGCCTGCTGATCAATGCGATTGACAGTATTGCTGGAATTCAGCTATCGGCATAGGTTTTGCAAAAAAATTACCTTGAACGGCTTCACAAGTCGTATTTTCAAGAAATTCTTTTTGCTGATCAGTTTCAACACCTTCAGCAATTGTATGCAAACTCAGCGCCCTCGCTAATGCCAGGATGGCGGTTATAATAGCTGCATCTTCAGCATTGGAAGTCAAATCTTTTATAAATGATCGATCTATCTTTATAGAATCTAGCGGAAAACGTTTGAGATAACTGAGTGACGAATAACCTGTGCCAAAATCGTCAATTGACAATTTGATGCCCATTTCTTTTAATTCCAAAAGCGTACCAAGTATTTTCTCGCTATCAGCCATGATAACGGTTTCAGTCAGTTCAAACACCAGAAATGATGGATCAAGCTGATATTGATTCAGAATAGCTTTGATCATTGGCACAAAGGAAATCTGATTAAACTGGAGGCTACTTAAATTAACGGCTATTGTTAAATGGCCCATGTCTCTTTTCTGCCACTCCTTGTAATGACGACAGACTTCGTGGATAGCCCATTCCCCGAATTTTAGTATCAGCCCGTTTTCTTCAGCCAATGGAATAAAATCACCCGGGTATAAAAAACCCAATTGCGGACTTTCCCAGCGCATCAAGGCTTCAGCGCCGATCAGCTGACCTGAAACAGCATTAACAACAGGTTGATAATATAAGCGTAATTCGTTATTTGCCACCGCTTGATGCATGTATCTTTCCATTTCCATGCGTCTTTTGGCTTTGATATTCATGAAGTCATGGAAAAACTGAAAATTGCCCTTGCCCATCCTTTTTGCATGGTACATGGCAACATCGGCATTTTTTAGCAATGTTTCACAATCAAGACCATCCTGTGGAAAAAGGGCAATGCCAATACTGGCGCCACTATAGATTTTGTGATTCTCCAGCAAAATCGGCTCGGAAATCCATCTAAGAATATTTCTAGCTGCGATAGCTGCATCTTCAGGCTGAGTCAGTTCATTCAGAAGAATGGTGAACTCATCTCCGCCTAATCGGGCGATGTCGGCAATATAATTTTGATGATGTAAATATCTTGATGCTATATCTGAACGGCGCAAACCTTCAGTTAGACGCCTCGAAATTTCTTTCAATAACAAATCGCCTATATGATGACCATAAGTATCATTGACACCTTTAAATCCATCCAAATCCAGAAACAAAACAGCAAATCTGCGCTCATTTCGTTTTGCCAGTTCAAGCGATGAGGATAAAAGTTCCAGAAAACAAGTTCGATTTGGTAAGCCGGTTATACCATCATAATATGCCAGGTGTCTGACTTGATTTTCGTGATCTTTACGCTCAGTTATGTCCTGAATCGTTCCAGTTAAAGCCACCAACTGATTATTCTGATTTTCAACGATTTCAATTTGCTGACCTACAAAACGCTGTTTGCCGGTTCCAGTGATGATACGATACTCAATTGTTATTCCGGTACCGTTTTTGATCGCTTTATCAAAACCCTCTTCGACGTATAACCTGTCCGAAGAATGAACCAAATCTAAAAAACTGATCAGATCAGGAGTAAATGTGTCCCTGTTCTGCTCAAATATTTTATAAATTTCATCAGACCAATATAGTTTGTTATCACGGATATTCAATTCCCAATGCCCTAACCTAGCCATTTGCTGGGCTTTAGATAGGCGTGATTCACTCATCTCAAGCTGAAGAAATACCTTACTGGCCTTAACCATATAACGCAAACGGTGAATAAGCACCTGCCAATTGATCGGCTTTACTATAAAATCCGTAGCCCCCGCTAAATAGGATCTCTCAATTCTTTCAGCATCTTCGGTTCCTGTTACCATTAACAATGGCGTATTACTGCCTCCTGGAATATTCCGTATTCCCAAGCAGGTAGCGAATCCATCCATCTCCGGCATTTCAATATCCACGAGAACAATATCGGGTGAATGTCTTATAAAGGCGTTAATACCTTCACGGCCATTGACTGCGAAAATAATTTCAAAACCAGCGGCAGATAAATGCCGCTTGGCCCATAAATGTATAGTCTGATCATCATCAATGACCAGTACTAGCGGCAAAGTGATCTCAGATTGATTCATTATTATTTACGTGCTTTAACCTGATTTTAAAAATGTATATGGAAGAATAACACAAAAAATATCTAATTTGACTCAACTCATGCGCTAGAGTTAATCGTTTCATATATTGACTCTGATTGCTGGAAATTTGTTTTCAACGTTTGACAAATGCACACCTGACTTCAATAACTAATTCATTGAATCTTTTAATTATTAATGCAAATGATCGAACCGTCCATTTAGATACTTCAATCTGTTATAAATATCGATTCTATTCATCAATAAAACTTGTTTTTATAGTAAAAAACAGGAAACACGCGATGTCAAAATCATAAAACCAAGGGTTTTTTCGTAGTTAATGGATTCCATATATACC
>JBAQEN010000321.1:0-2270 GCA_049286765.1 Methylococcaceae bacterium | reverse complement strand
CTACTGGAGGGATCAAAATATCATCGTCGCTCGGAGAATCACGAAAGGGTCTGGTTGAGTCTGACCGGGTTTTGTTTGCGCCCCGGTTTTGGTTATCCGCTGGATGACTGGCGCGTAGAACAACTCTGGAAAATCTACCCGCAAGGCATACAGTTTGTTAATGAAACCCAAAACTGGACGGAATGGTGGACGCTGTGGCGGCGGATTGCCGGTGGTTTGAGTGCAGCGGCACAGGAACAAATTTTTGCTGATATTGCCAGGTTTATAAATCCCGCAGCCGCAAGGCAACCCGGTGTTGCCAAACAAATCAAAAATCGCGGTTATGATGATATCGTGCGTCTTGCCGCCGTATTGGAACGGCTGCCTGTCGAAAAAAAAATACAAGTGGGCGAGTGGTTGTTAAAACGCCTGCAAAAAGCCAGTGAACCCAGCCAGACCTGGTGGGCTGTCGGTCGTATCGGTGCGCGACTACCGTTTCATGGCAGTAGCCATAATGTTATTCCTGCCGAAATTGTCTCTGAATGGCTGGCTCATATTTTGACCGAAGATTGGAAGAAAACGCCTCATGCCGGTTTTGCCGCTACGCTGATTGCGCGTATGAGTGGTGATCGGGCGCGGGATATTGATGAATCTGTACGCCTGCAAATCATAGCAAAACTGAAATTCAGCAAAGCACCGTCATCATGGATAGACATCGTCGAGCAGGTCAGGGAACTGGATGAAAAAGAAGAAAAACAGATTTTTGGCGAAGCCTTGCCGCCAGGGTTAAAGCTAATCAACAATGTATAAGGGGATAACAATGAAGTTAGTCAGTTTGGTCATGATTGCAGGGCTTGTCCTGCTTTATTTTGTCGATGCGGCGTTAAAAATACAAGTGATGAACTGGGAAATGTTAATTCACAGTGCCTTCAGATTTTTTACAGGGTTTGTTCTCATCGGGATCGGTGTGTTTTATGCCCATAAACTCAGATTAAAAAATGCCGTTTATCTTGTCTTGGCTTTGATTTTGGCCGATGACATTATTGATTACACTAGAAACATTAACAGTTTCAGTTTTGAAGACCTGCTACATGGTGTTTATATGCTGTTATGGGGTTCCTTGATGGGCTATGTAGTGATGAAGTATTTGAAAGATAAAGCGGACAAGTCGTAATGTGTCGTTGAGCCGACTAATACGCAAGTACCTGCCCGCCAGAAAGACAAATAATGAAAGCCATCCTGACCGAAAAGCCCTCAGTCGCCCGCGATATAGCCAAATGTTTAAATATCAGCATCAAACGCGATGGCTATTTTGAGGGCAATGGTTATCAGATTACCTGGGCGTTTGGCCATCTGGTCGAATTGAAAGAACCCGATGAATACCGTCCCGAATGGAAACGCTGGTCATTGGAATCCTTACCCATCATTCCTGAACAATTCGGCCTGAAAGCACGCGGTGATGAGTCGGCGCAAAAACAGTTAAATACGATCAAGCGCTTGTTCAAATCGGCAGATGAAATCATCTGTGCCACCGATGCGGGCAGGGAAGGGGAGCTGATTTTCAGATACATCTTGTCGTGGACACAGTGCTTGCAAAAACCGTTTAAACGCCTGTGGATCAGTTCATTGACCGATGATGCGATACGCAAGGGCTTTGCTCAATTACAGGAGGGCAACGCCTACGACGGTCTTTATCGAGCCGCCAAATGCCGCAGCGAAGCGGACTGGATAATCGGCATGAATGCGACGCGCTTGTACACCCTCAAGTTCGGGCAACGGAATACATTATGGACAATCGGGCGTGTACAAACGCCTGTGCTGGCGCTGATTGTGCAAAAAGATCGGGATATTGCCAATTTTATCCCAAAGGACTTCTGGGAACTGCATACGCTCTATAGAGAGACTGATTTTCAGTATGCAGGCGGGCGATTTGATCAAAAACCCGCTGCCGAAGCTTTGTTAAGCCAGATTGAAGGACATGATTTCGGGATTACTTCGGTCAAGGGCAAGCGTGAGCTGGTTAATCCGCCGTTATTGTATGACCTGACCGATTTACAGAAAGACATCAGCATTCGTTACGGGTTGACTGCCGATCAAACCTTAACGTGTGCCCAGCAATTATACGAAAAAAAACATATTACTTATCCACGCACAGATAGCCGTTGTTTAACCAACGATATGAAGCCCGGCATGAAACCCTTGCTGGAAAAATTACGCCTGCATTTCGGACAACAAATAGCAATGCTGGATATTGATAAGCTGCAACTGAGCAGCCGCTATTTTAATGATGC
>JBAQEN010000320.1:0-4057 GCA_049286765.1 Methylococcaceae bacterium | reverse complement strand
AACATTCGTATTATCCATTATAACTTCACGATTTTACAAACGGTTCCGCATCCAATAGACATTTTTATCCAGAAAAATATAATGCCCACGGCCCAATAACTTAAAACGGAAGATACAGAGCCATGGCGAAACCTTCTGATCCTTCTTATGCTGGGCATTGGCCGAAACAACAGTGTTTGCCAGAGTGTTATTACGGTAACACCAACAAGATGGCTTGCCTCGTCAGGCAAAGCTAATGCATTGTATTACCTGGTTGGTTCTTAAAGCGCTGTCAATGGACGTGTATTATGCGTTGTTTTATATTTCAAGGGTATGTTCTCTGAGCTATGGCAGCACCAAGCGTTTTATAGCTGACTAATGTTATTGCGTCTATAACTGAGTTTTTAGAATAAAGACATTGCTGTAAATTTTAAGCTTCAATTGATAGGCGCATTACATTCCCCTTCATGATTTCTTATAAAATCTGAACGGCATAGTGTCAAAATCAGCAAACACAAATATACATTTCTACTAAATTGTTCCTGCTTCGGTCGCTATGTACCGTCAATATTGCTCCAATTTAATCCGCTCTTGTTATATTTATCGATCCGCTTTGTAAGATTTCCTACAAAACCAATTCTGACAAAAACAAGTAAATTCAATAGTATAATAAATGGCACATTGATTGCTTATGCCAATATAAACAAAGCTATTGGGTGTAAGCAACCATGAAATCAACAAAAGACATTGCCGCGCTGCTGGACGAACCAGCCTGTGAGCATAACAAAAAAGAAAAGTCCGGTTGCGCCAAACCCAAACCGGGGGCTTCGGCGGGTGGCTGTGCTTTCGACGGGGCGCAGATTGCCTTGCTGCCTATTGCCGATGTCGCTCAGATCGTCCACGGGCCTATCGCCTGTGCGGGCAGTTCCTGGGATAACCGGGGCACGCGCTCTTCCGGCGCGGATTTATACCGCATCGGCATGACGACTGACCTGACCGAACAGGATGTTGTCATGGGGCGCTCGGAAAAACGCTTGTTCCATGCCATCAAACAGGCTATTGAGACTTACTCACCGCCTGCGGTGTTTATCTACAATACCTGTGTTCCAGCATTAGTGGGCGATGATATTAACGCCATATGCAAATCGGCACAGGAGCGCTGGGGCGTTCCGGTCGTGCCGATCGACAGCGCGGGATTTTACGGCACCAAGAATCTGGGTAACCGGATTGCCGGTGATGCGATGGTCAAATATGTCATCGGAACGCGCGATCCGGATCCACTGCCGGTCCAACGCCAGGACATCAAGGTACACGATGTCAATCTGGTCGGTGAATATAATATTGCCGGTGAATTCTGGCATGTATTACCGCTGCTGGATGAACTGGGCTTGCGCATATTGTGTACGCTGTCGGGGGATGCGCGTTTCCGTGAAGTGCAAACTATGCACAAGGCGGAAGTCAATATGATGGTGTGCTCGAAAGCGATGGTGAATGTCGCCCGCAAGTTGCAGCAGCAATACGGCACTCCGTGGTTTGAAGGCAGCTTTTACGGAATTACCGACACCAGCCAGGCCTTAAGGGATTTCGCCAAAGCGCTTAACGATGCCGATTTAACAGTACGTACCGAGGCGCTGATACTGCGTGAAGAAACCCGGGTCAGAAAAGAACTGGAGCCGTGGAAAGCCCGGCTGAAAGGCAAACGGGTGCTGTTATTTACCGGCGGCGTGAAAAGCTGGTCAGTGATTTCCGCCTTGCAGGATTTGGGTATGGTGGTGGTAGCCACAGGCACCAAGAAATCCACTGAAGAAGATAAAGCCAGAATACGTGAATTGATGGGCGAGGATACTGTGATGATTGACGATGGCAGCCCCAGAGCGTTGCTGAAAATCGTCCATGATTACAAAGCCGATATCCTGATCGCCGGTGGCCGTAATATGTACACCGCGTTAAAAGCCAAGGTTCCGTTTTTGGATATTAATCAGGAGCGTGAATTTGGTTATGAAGGCTATCAGGGCATGCTGGAGCTGGTGCGACAATTGGCGCTGACGATTGAAAGCCCGGTATGGGAAGCCGTTAGAGCTCAAGCACCCTGGAAAAATTGGGCGCATTCCGGCGGGCAAAAAAGCCTGTCCGCCATGCAACGGGAGGAGGCTGCGTAATGGCCGACATTCTGAAAAGAAACAAAGCGCTATCGGTCAATCCGTTGAAAGCCAGCCAGCCGATTGGCGGCTCGCTGGCGACATTGGGTTTTAATCGCGCCATGCCGATGTTGCACGGCTCGCAAGGCTGCACTGCATTTGCCAAGGTCTTTTTTGTACGCCATTTCCGGGAGCCTATTCCCCTGCAAAGCACTGCGATGGATCAGGGCAGTTCAGTTATGGGCGCGGACGAAAATGTGCGTGAGGGCATCAAGACCATTGCTGAAAAATCCCGCCCGGCGCTGATAACTATTTTGACGACGGGCTTGGCGGAGACACAAGGCTGCGATGTGCAGCGGAATGTCAGGGAATTTAGAGAAGCCAACCCGGAATTTGCTGATATCGCAGTCGTGGCCGTTAATACGCCTGACTTTACCGGCAGTGTCGAGACCGGCTATGCGGCGACCCTTACCGAAATAATCCGTGCGCTAGTGCCGGATGCCAAGGAGGCCGGAACTTACCCCGGAAAACGCAAACGCCAGGTTAATGTATTGGTCAGTTACATGTTGACACCGGGCGACCTGGAAGCGCTGCGGGATATTTTTGAACAATTCCAGCTCAGGCCTGTTTTTGTACCCGATATTTCCGATTCACTGGATGGCTGCCTGACCGATGAAGATTTCAGTCCTGTGACTATCGGCGGTACTCCGTTATCAGAATTGGCGACACTGGGCGATGCGCTGGCGACAGTGGTTATCGGCCCATCGTTAATCAAAGCGGCGGAATTGCTGAAAGAAAAAACCGGTGTGCCAAACCATTTTCTCGATCATCTTTACGGCTTGAAAGCCAATGATGCCCTGATTAGCGCATTGACTGAAATCAGCGGCCGGGATGTCCCTGAGCGCATTGAACGGCAGCGCTCGCAATTACAGGATGCCATGCTGGATACGCATTTCATGCTCGGTCAGTTAAGGATTGCCATTGCCGCCGATGCGGATTTATTGAATGCCTTTGTTGACCTGGTTCAGGAAATGGGCGCGGAAGTCGTTGCCGCCGTGACATCGTGTAATGTTCCATTATTGGCCCGAATTCCAGTCGCCACCATCAAAATCGGCGATCTTGAAGATATGGAACTCATCGGCAAGGCCAACAAGGTACAACTGGTTATTGGCAATTCCCATGCGGTTGATACCGCTGAAAGACTGGGCACCCCCATTTTGAGGGCCGGATTTCCGTTATATGACATTATCGGCGGTTATCAGAAAACCTGGATTGGTTACCGGGGCACCCGGCAGACGCTGTTTGATTTGGCCAATCTGGTCATCAATTATTCGCATGAAGAAATTCCGGTTTATCGCTCGGTGTATGCCCAAAAACCGGCCAGCGAACTTAACGGGCTTACCGATCACCCGCCGTCATGTCATTAACCAGACGCATGCACGTTGTGCAATCTACTGATAAAAGAGGACTTATGGAAACTGCATTAAAAGTAGCTTTTGCCACTACCGATATGGAAACTGTCAATCAGCATTTTGGTTCGGCCAAATCCTTCGCGGTTTATGCCGTCGATATGGAAAATTCTGAACTGCTGGAAGCGGCCCAGTTTGGGGAACTGAGTCAGGACGGCAATGAGGATAAGCTGTCCGTCAAGATAGACTTACTCGGCGGTTGTGCAGCGGTATATTGCCAGGCCATTGGTGGATCCGCCATCAATCAGCTAATTGCCAAAAACATTCAGCCAGTCAAAGTACATGAAGGCAGCAAGATTAAAGACTTAATCACTGATCTGCAAAATGAAATGAAAGCAGGGCCGTCCAGTTGGCTGGCAAAAGCTATTAATCAGCATAAATCCCCCGACCCGGAGCGATTTAACAAGATGGAAGATGAAGGTTGGGATGAATAGTTTGTAGGTTGGGTTAGCGCAGCGTAACCCGACGTTT
>JBAQEN010000319.1:0-8231 GCA_049286765.1 Methylococcaceae bacterium | reverse complement strand
GGCGTATGCCGTGAACCAAAACCAGCCGTACACCTAAGCTGCTGAGTAATGCTATATCGTGGATATGGTGATCAAAATCATCAGCCAGCGCTGCTTCGCCGCCAAAAGAAATGACAAAGGATTTGTTGCGGTGCGCGTGGATGTAGGGCGATGAGTCTCTAAACCAGCTGACGAAAGATTTTTGTGATTCCATGATTATTTGTTACTGTTTGATATGTTGACCAACATCCGTAGGGCGTGCCGCGCGCGCCAAAATAATTAAGGTTAAGTTGATGTTATCCCAAACTTAGAAGGCGCGCGCGGCGCGCTGGGCTACTCACCGAATTCGTTGACGCCATCGAAAGTGATGTTTTCTCCCCAGTTTTCAGCATACCATCCGCTTCGTACCAGCCGGTGAAAACTTGAGTACGGCCAATCTACGACCTTGGACACAAACCCATGTTTAACCGGATTCCAATGAATATAATCCATGTGTCGGTTGAAATCATTTTCATCCCGGATCAAATGATCCCAAAAGCGATGTTGCCAAAGCGTACCCTGCTGCCGCTTGCGTCGCCTTGCGTTCAACCATTCCGGACGATTCAGACGTTCCCCGCAGTGTTGTGTAACAATCCGTTTAATTATGCTCCAGCGCGAAGAAAAATCGGTATCATCTGGCGGCAAACGCCAGATGCAATGCACATGATCGGGCAACAGCACCCATGCAACGATTTCAAAAGGCTTAGTTTGCCGGGTAAATTGAATCCCCTTGCGCAACGCCGCACGGACATCGTCATCGGTTAGAAAGCGCTGCCTGCGAAACGTAACCACCGTGAAAAAATACATTCCACCCGGCAAATATATGCGTCGATAGTCCGACATAACAACATCCGTAGGGCGTGCCACGCGCGCCAAAGTGGTTAAGGTTGAGTCTGGTGTTATCCCAAGCTTAGAAGGCGCGCGCGGCGCGCCCTACTTGGCTTCTTCATAATCCAGGCTTTCCAACAATATCTCAGCAACATAAGCCCTTAAAGCTGGCTCAAGTTTTAATGCTTGCTCGGTAATTGTTTCTATATTCATAAACCACCTCCAGTTTTGGTACGAAGGGCGCAATTGCTATGGATTGCATTTTACCGTGTTAGTTTTGTTTTTTTAACCTCAATTCGTTGATTGTATAAGGTGGATTTTTTTGGTGTAACATAGCATGGCAATTAGGACATACAGGGCGCAGGTCTTTAATAGGATTAACTACATAGCCCTGCCCAATATCCGAAAGTTTAGTTAAGTGATGCACATGGATGAAGCCCTTTCCAATATCTCCGTACACCTCTTCAAAATCAAAGCCACAATTTGGCACTGCACATTTGGCACCATAGTGTTCAATGCACTTTTTTCTGGCCATCGGGTTCCTCTCATATGAGTTTACTAATACAGTCTTTTTAATTCCTTCAAATAGTGTTTCAGGCTTATCTAATTCATCTGGATAAACAGTTTCTGATTTTAAATCTTCGCTTGTATCGTGTTCAAAATCTTGTGAATTTTTTGAAGACACTATGTGACATTTCACAAAAGCATCGTTGCGCCTTTGGAATACATCTCGCCAATTTTTTATTTGATCATCTGTTCCATTTGTCTCGATGTACCAATCAACTTCTTCTTTTGACCGAATTTTCTCAGCACAAAATATTTCAAACCTGATGTCAAAGCTTCTTCCATTTGGATTTGAACCTATCTGTTCGTGACGATGGATTTTCGCAAACAATTCTGCACGTTTATTTAAACCCGGTAAAAATCTCTTTTGGTTATGACTAGCCACACTTTTGAGATATTCTTCGACTTCTTCCGATGTGCGTAATTTCTCAGCACAGAAATGGTTAAATCTATCGTCAAAGGTTTGATCTATCCGCTTTTTTCGTTTAGTTTCCATTTTCTATAACAATATCTCAAAAATAGTGCCATAGGTTGGGTTAGGCAATAGCCATAACCCAACACATCGAAGCGGTAAATGTTGGGTTATGCTATCGCCTAACCCAACATCAATCCAGATTATCAGTAACAGCACCCAACGAAGCCGAGCTCACCAGCTTGGCATATTTCGCCAACACACCGCGCGTATAGCGCGGTGCTGGTTGCTGCCATTTTTCAAGACGGCGTTCCATTTCGTGTTCGTTGATTACCAGCTTCAATTCATTGTTTTCCGCGTCTATTGTGATGGTATCGCCATTTTCAACGATCGCTAAGGGGCCACCAACGTAGGCTTCGGGCGTAATGTGTCCGACGACAAAACCGTGCGTGCCGCCGGAAAACCGGCCATCGGTAATCAATGCCACTTCTTTGCCCAAGCCTTTACCCATAATCGCGGAAGTCGGGGAAAGCATTTCGCGCATGCCAGGGCCGCCTTTCGGGCCTTCGTAACGAATAACAATGACATCGCCTTTGACAATATCGCCATTTAATATGCTGTGCAGCGCCTGCTCTTCCGCATCAAATACCTTGGCTGTGCCGATAAAGCGCAAGCCTTCCTTGCCCGTGATCTTTGCAACTGCGCCTCCAGGCGCCAGGTTACCGTACAAAACGACTAAATGGCTGTCTTTTTTGATCGGATCGTCTAATGAATGAATCATGTCCTGTTCTTCAGGATAGGGCTTTACGTCGGCCAGATTTTCTGCCAGCGTTTTGCCAGTAACGGTCAGGCAGTCGCCGTGCAGCAAGCCTTCATCCAGCAGGACTTTCATCAGCGGCTGAATGCCGCCGATTTCGATCAGTTCGGCCATCTGGTAACGGCCGCTGGGTTTTAAATCGGCAACCATTGGCACATGCTTGCCAATGCGGGTGAAGTCATCCAGGGTAATGTCTACGTTGCAGGCGTTTGCCATCGCCAGGATGTGCAATACCGCATTGGTTGAGCCGCCGAGTGCGATGACTACGGTAATGGCGTTCTCAAAAGCGGCCTTGGTCATGATGTCGCTGGGTTTGATATCGTTTTTCAGCAGTTCCAGTACGGCAGCGCCGGCGCGTTCGCAGTCCAGCTTTTTATCGTTTGAAATAGCCGCCTGGGCGGAGCTATTGGGTAGACTCATACCCAGCGCTTCAATCGCCGAAGCCATCGTATTTGCAGTGTACATGCCGCCGCAGGAACCTGCTCCTGGAATCGCCTTGGCTTCAATTTCGGCGAGCTCGGCATCGTCGATCTGGTTGTTGGCTCTGGCGCCGACGGCTTCAAAGACTGAAACGACATCCAGTTTTTTATCTTTGTGACAGCCTGGCATGATGGTGCCGCCGTACACGAAGATAGCCGGGCGGTTCAGGCGTGATATAGCAATCATGCAACCCGGCATATTTTTATCGCAGCCGCCAATCGCAACAATGCCATCAAAACCCTGGCAGCCGACGACGGTTTCAATCGAGTCGGCGATTACTTCGCGCGATACCAGCGAATATTTCATGCCTTCGGTACCCATCGATATGCCGTCGGATATGGTGATGGTATTGAAGATAACGGCTTTACCGTTGGCGTTGTCAACACCTGACGCCGCAGCGTCAGCCAGTTTGTTGATGTGCATATTGCAAGGTGTCACCATGCTCCAGGTAGAAGCAATGCCTATTTGCGGTTTTTTGAAGTCTTCATTTTTAAAACCGACGGCATGCAGCATCGCGCGGCTGGGTGCGCGCTCCATGCCGTCAACGACTTGAGAAGAAAAGGTGCGGGTGTTGTGGTCATCTGAATGAGCCATGTGATCGATTCCTGGTGTTTAAGGTAAAAGGCGAATGGCGAAAGGCACAAGGCGAAAAGCACAAGAAATACGAATTCTTTAACCTTTTGCCTTGTGCCTTTCGCCTTAAAATGAATCCCAACTGGTTTTGCGCCGCCAGCTAAGTTTGGGCAAAATAAATCCTAAGAGAACGCCGGCAAGTGCGAGAATCCCGCCGTATAAAAACCAGTCTTGATTAGCCGTATCTTTTAGCGCCTGGTTTTCAAGTTTAAACTGTTGTAAATCCCGCTCAACACCAACTACGCGCTCTTGAAGTTCGTCGCGTTCATTTTTAAGCTGTAACGAACCGGCAGCGGTTTTTTTCAGTTCGGCAAGCTCCCTGCTTAGCCGATCACGTTCATTAGCTAACGATTGTTCGAGAGAAGTTCCGGGTGTTATAGCGCTTTTAGCGGTAGCCAACTCGGTCTTAAGTACGGCGTTTTCTGCCTGTAAGGATTCCATAATTTTGCTGCTTGTTTCCGGCAGATCCAGGATAGGCGGTTCTTTTGTAACATTCCGGGACTGGATGTAGCCTTCCGTGCCGTCTTTCAAGCGAACCTTAGTGAATCCGGATTTTTTGTTTTCCTTGATAACAGTCACAGGCGTACCTATGGGTAGCGCCTTTAAAAATTTGCTCCGCGTACTTTCTTCGCTCCTCAACGATATATTTAGATTGGCCGTAACATAGACTGTTTCAGCCCGTGCTGAACCTAAGGTTACTATCAAGATAAGAAAAGAACGGAGTATTATTTTTTTCACAGGTATCTCTTTTGTTAGCCATCGGGGAAAATCGATTTTAACGTTATTTGTTACACAGGAGAAATTCCAGTAACGCTTTTTGCGCATGCAAACGATTTTCGGCTTCATCGAAGACAACGCTCTGAGGGCCGTCAATCACTTCAGCAGTCACTTCTTCGCCTCGATGAGCGGGTAAACAGTGCATAAAGAGTGCGTCACTGTGTGCGGCGTTCATGATCCCGGCGTTAATCTGGTAGTCTTTAAAAGCTATTTCGCGCTGCTTTTGTTCCTCTTCCTGCCCCATGCTGGCCCAAACATCAGTGACGCACAGATCAGCGCCTTCTGCGGCCGCTAATGAAGTATTAAAGAACCTGACGCGTTCGCCTGCGGCTTCAACAAAGGCAGGCAAGGGCTGATAACCGGCAGGACAAGCAATGTTTAAATTGAAATCCAGCAACATTGCGGCATGGATATAAGAATGGCACATATTATTGCCGTCGCCAATCCATGTCACTGTTTTACCCTTGATATCGCCACGATGTTCAAAATAGGTCTGCATATCGGCAAGCAACTGACAAGGATGCTGTTGGTCGGTTAAGCCGTTAATGACGGGGACCCTGGAATGTTGAGCGAATGTTGTTACAGTTTCATGTTTGTCGGTTCTCAGCATAATGCAATCAACCATGCTGGAAATGACTTTAGCGCTGTCTTGCAAAGGCTCTCCGCGACCCAGTTGGGTATCCCTGGGCGATAAAAACAGGGCGCTGCCACCAAAATGAACCATGCCTGCATCAAATGAAATACGCGTGCGGGTTGATGATTTTTCAAAAATCATCGCTAAAACCTGACCTTTTAACGGCTGATATTCAGGGTCGCGATTATTTTTTAGTTCTATGCCCCGGTTTATCAAGCGGTGAAACTCTTCACTGGATAAATCGAGCAGCGTGGTGAAATGTCTGGGATTCATAATGCTGTGAACTCATTAATAAGAGTCGATAAGGTTTCTACAAGCTGCTTGATCTGTTGCTCATCAATGATTAGGGGCGGTAATAAACGAATGGTTGTTTCGTTGGTGACATTAATCAATAAATGTTGTTGCAAAGCCGATTTGACTAACTCGGCGCATGGGCTGTCGAGTTCGATGCCGATCATCAAGCCTTTATGGCGAATATCCACTATATGCTTGTTGCCCTGCAGACGCTCAACAAATCCTGCGCAGATAGACTGGCCTTTTTGCTGAGCGAGTTCAGCCAGGTTTTCTTTTTCCAGTGTTGCCAATACCGCTAAAGCTGCGCTACAGGCTAACGGATTGCCGCCGAAGGTCGAACCGTGCGCCCCGGCGCCAAGCAATTGCGCGGCTTTGCCACGGGCAAGACAGGCGCCAATCGGAACGCCGTTGCCCAGTGCTTTTGCCAGCGTACAGACATCAGGAAGAATATTGTTGTGCTGGAAAGCAAGAAATTTTCCGGTACGGCCTATGCCCGTCTGGATTTCATCCAGCATCATCAGCAACTCATGCTGGTCACACAGGCTGCGTATCCGGTTAAGGTAATCAGCGGAAGGGATATTGACGCCGCCCTCACCCTGGATGGGTTCAACCAATAGGGCAACGATATTTTTATTTTGTTCTATGGCTTGTTCAATCGCGCCAATATTATTGTAGGGTACACGCACAAAGCCCTCGACCAGCGGCGCAAAGCCTTGTTGTATTTTACTGTTGCCGGTAGCGCTTAACGTAGCCAGCGTACGGCCATGAAAACTTTTTTCCATGACAATGATTGCGGGATTTTCTACGCCTTTTTCATGTCCAAATTTACGCGCCAGCTTGATAGCCGCTTCATTCGCTTCTGCGCCCGAATTACAGAAAAACACGTTATCCATGCCGCTTTTTTCAGTCAGCTTGTCTGCAAGCCGTTCCTGGGCGGCAATTTGATAGATATTGGAGGTATGCAGCAGTTTTTCGCTTTGTGCACAGATAGCCTTATGTATCGCCGGGTGAGCGTGTCCTAAATTACATACCGCTATACCGGATATGGCATCCAGATAACGATTATTATTTTCATCCAACAACCAGGCGCCCTCCCCCCGTTCAAAGGTGATGGGTAAACGCTTGTATGTTGGCATAATATGGCTGGTGCAGCACCTATTTTCGTTAGTCATAGTGATGTGTTTGTAATATATTGATATTTATAAATGTTATTGAGAACATAATCGTCAATACAAAATAGGTGCTGCACTGGTCATGGTTTCTGCCTGCAAACAAAAAACAGGCAGCTTTCTGCTACCCGATAAAAAAATGTTCGATTATAAGTACCAATCTGGTCTCAAGCAAGCGTTGGATTGCAAGATTTGCTTTTTTAAGATGTATAAAGTTGATAAAATCCCTAGGTCTTTTATTTAATTGAGTGATTACTGTTATGAGCGTTATAGAAAGAATTAAGGACCAGATTGAAAATAATCCGGTCGTTTTGTATATGAAGGGTTCACCTGATTTTCCACAATGCGGCTTTTCCGGCCAAACTGTGCAAATATTAGACGCCTGTCAGGCAAAATACATGTATGTAAATATTTTTGAAGATCCGGAGTTGCGTGAAGCGCTTAAAGAGTATTCAAATTGGCCAACCTATCCGCAGTTGTATATTAATGGCGAATTGGTTGGCGGATGTGACATCGTTATCGATTTGTATAAAAAGGGCGAATTGGTAACTATGCTGGCGGAAGTTGGCGGCACAGACGAATAATTATTTACCACGCAGGTTCCGAAGTTGTAGGTGCGGGTTTGTCCGTATAATGCAAATGAATTCGCACCTACTATTCAATTTTTAAAGTCCTATCGCTCCACTTCTTCAAGTCGTTTCCAGCGATTGACTACGATACAAAACAGTTCAGCAGTCTTTTCAGCATCGTATAATGCTGAATGCGCCTTTTCGTTATCCCATTCCAGTCCTGCGGCCTGAGCAATTTTGGCCAGTACGGTTTGTTGATAAGCCAGCCCCCCCAGCGTAGCCGTGTCGAAAGAACTAAACGGATGAAAAGGGCTACGTTTTATTTGTGTACGTTGAATGGCCGCATTCAGGAAGCTTATATCAAAAGCCGGATTGTGCCCCACCAGAATCGCCCGTGTACAGTTATTACGCTTTATTGCCTGTCTGATTGGTTTGAATAGCATATCCAGAGCATCTTTTTCATCGATTGCCATTCGAAACGGGTGGTGAGGATCTATGCCATTAAATTTAAGAGCCGCAGCGTCCAATTCGGAATTTTTAAAAGGGACGACATGCGTGGAATAACGTTCGGTGATCTCCAGATCATTGTTGCTGTTAAGCTCAACAATGACTGCGGCAATTTCCAGTAAGGCATTTTTTTTAGGATTAAATCCGGATGTTTCTATATCAACGATTACAGGGAGGTAGCCTCTGAAACGCTGGGCTAAGGGAATTGCAGGTGTATCCATTATGGCGGGTCATATCCGAAAATTTAAAATCATTAGCAATAAAAAAAGCGTTTTCCATGGCTACGCCTATCTTTGCTATGTTACGCGATTGTGACCAGGAATAAAAATAATAGCGCACGAAGGGGTAATGAAATACAAGGACAATTTAGCGTATGTTAGCCCGGACTGATCCGAACCTTAAAGAACTGGCGGGGCGATGGTTTAATCATCGCCCCGTTTTTATCAATCCTAACCAGCTTCCCCGATAGATATTCAAGCGCTTTGCGGGGCGCAGTTGTTCAGAAAAAGTTTGTGGGGTAATATCAGCT
>JBAQEN010000318.1:0-3226 GCA_049286765.1 Methylococcaceae bacterium | reverse complement strand
GCATTGAGTCGTTGAAAATCTTGCCGCTGGCTTAGTTTCCTGAATACCCCATACGGCAAACACCCATTTTCCGTATAACCAATCACAACAATAGGAGTATTGGCATGTCAGATAACGTGGACAATATGGTGTTAGAACATCTGCGGCATATTCGCAGTAGAGTTGACCAAATAGCAGACGACATGTCCGACCTTAAGCATCGCATGTCCAGTCTTGAATCAGCAATGGTGTCGGTTAAACATGAAGTTGCTCATGGTGATGAAACCGATGCCAGGCAACAAGTGACGCTTGACAAGATTATTGATCGCATTCAGCGCATAGAAAGAAGACTTGAACTGAACGATTAAATAGCCAAGGGTGTTGAAGGAGGAGTTATGCGTTTTCCTGTGGTTTTACATAGTGACGATGGGGTGCGCTTTGGCGTTACCGTGCCGGATTTGCCCGGTTGTTTTTCAAGCGGCGATAGCTTTGACGCCGCATTGGATTCGGTGTTGGCTGCGATAGATTTGCATCTGGAAGGCATGGTTGAAGATGGCGAAGCGCTGCCATTTCCACAAGCCATTGCCACGCATCAGGCCAATCCTGATTTTGCAGGTGGCGTGTGGGCGGTGGTCGATGCCGACACCCGGCGTTTTGAAGGCAAGGCGGAGAAAATCAATATCACCATGCCTAAACTGTTATTGGCGCGTATCGATAATTACGCCAAAGCACACGGCATCAGCCGCAGCGGCTTTCTGGCACAAGCCGCACAGCAGGCAATGCGGCAATGACGTTGGAAGGTAAACCGCGTTCGCTGATCATCAATACACCCTATCTCAAGCCGGAACAGCATTGGGGTGATCCGCAAAGCGATGGCGGTTTGCCGATTGTTCCAGAACGGCGCAAAGCCGGTTACGAAATTTTCGACACACGCAACCAGACACGGCGGTTTATCGAGCTGGAGCAGGTGAATAAAATCCGCAAACGGCTTGATGACTGGCGCGAATCGAATTATCCGGGAGTGACCAGCGTTACCCGCCGTTTGCTGGAACATTGGCATGACCCTGAGCAACGGGATCTACCGTTTTATTTTTGCCAGTTGGAAGCGATTGAAACCCTGATCTGGTGGGTGGAAGCACAGGCCAGTTTCAAGCAAGGCATTGTCCTGCAAGGTGACGGCGGTCTGTGGGAACGTCTCTGTAACAAGATGGCGACCGGCACCGGCAAAACCACCGTGATGGCGATGATTATCACCTGGCAAGTCTTGAATGCCGTGACTTTCCCTAAACGCAAGGAGTTTTCCAGGGCGGTTTTTATTGTCACGCCCGGCATTACTGTTAAAGAACGCTTGCAGGTGCTTTATCCCGGACATAGTCAAAATTATTACGACGAGTTTGCCTTGTGCCCATCGGATAGTTTGCGGCAAAAGGTGAATCAGGTGGAATTGCTGATTGAAAACTGGCATCAGTTGATGCCGCAAAAACAAACTGAACGCTCGGTGGTGAGAAAAGGCGAGGAATCCGATGAAGCTTTTACCCGGCGGGTGTTGGGGAAGCTATCAACTTACAAGGATTTTCTGATCATCAACGACGAAGCCCACCATGCCTACCGCGTGAAAGCGGAAATGAAAATCAGCAAAAAGGATGCAGAGGAATTGGGTGTTGATCTGGATGAAGCGACACGCTGGATCGAGGGCCTGGACAGGATTCATAAAACCCGGCGGATAAGGCGTTGTTTCGATTTGTCGGCGACACCGTTCGCGCCGACCGGCAAACGCAATACCGAGGCCGGATTGTTTGACTGGATTTTGTCCGACTTTGGCCTGAATGACGCGATTGAGGCGGGACTGGTAAAAACGCCAAGAGTGGTGGTGCGAGATGATGCGTTGCCGACCAAAATCGATGGCAGTTTTAAGTCGCGGCTGTATCACATTTATAACGATGATGAAGTTAAGGACGATTTGAACCGGCGCGGCGCCGAACCGCATGAGCCGTTACCGCCATTAGTGCAACAAGCTTATACCTTGTTGTCGGCGGACTGGAAACGTGCGCTGGATAAAGGGCGTGATACCGGACATACGCTATCGCCGGTGATGTTGACGGTGTGTAACCGCACCGAAACCGCCGCTCGTGTTGAACACTATTTTAATAAGGGGGATTGTCATTTCCCCGAAATGCACGCACCGGAAAAAACCTTGCGGGTGGATTCCAAGATTCTGGAAAAAGCCGAAGTGGGCGAGAAAGCTAGCGCCGATAAGGATTACGAAGCCAGGTTGCAAGAGATTATTGAAGCGGCGAATATCCCGGAGATCAAGAAGCAGGCTTTGCTGGCGCTGAAAAAAGAAGAACAGTTGCGGGCAATTGTCGATAACGTCGGCAAACGCGGACAGGCGGGGCAGGATATTCAAAACGTGATTTCCGTAGCGATGCTGTCGGAAGGCTGGGATGCCAAGAATGTGACCCACATCATGGGACTTAGGGCGTTTACCAGCCAGTTGCTGTGCGAGCAGGTGATCGGCCGAGGTCTGAGGCGGGTGGCTTACGAACGCGACGAACAAGGTTTATTTTTACCGGAATACGTCAATATTTTTGGTGTGCCGCTGTCGATCTTTCAATACGATGGCGGCGGCCCGCCCCCGCCCCCGCCAAAACCCACTACGCAGATCGAATCCTTGCCTGAGCGTAATGAGTACGCTATCCGCTGGCCTAATGTCTTGCGGGTGGAAACCGTTATCAAACCTTTATTGACGCTGGACTGGGCAGCAGTCGAAGCACTGGAACTCAAGCCGGAAATCACGCCCATGCAGGCGGAAATGGCGCAGGTATTGGCGGGTGTAACCAATTTATCGATGTTAAGCTTGATTGATCTGGAACAGTTTGATCGCGAGTTTCGTTTACAAAGTTTAATCTTCCGTGCCGCACGCAAAGCATTCGACGGATTGCAGGGCAAACATTTCAAAGGGGACCGCGATTATCTGGCGTTGCAGTTGATTCAGCTGGTCGAGCAGTTTCTGGCATCCGAAAGGCTAGTGATTCCCAGTCTGTTTCATCAGGAGGATGTGCGCAAACGAGTGTTGATGTCGCTGAATATCGATCAGATCGTGCAGCATCTGGCGCGGCATATCCAACAGCAAAACCTGGAGCGCATCGAGCCGATTTTTGATACCGAGTTCCCGATTGGTTCAACTGAAACCATGCGCACCTGGTACACCTCAAAACCTAACCATGCGACTGGTAAATCGCAGATC
>JBAQEN010000317.1:0-2710 GCA_049286765.1 Methylococcaceae bacterium | reverse complement strand
GTCTCACAGTTAAGATTTTCTTAAGACTTGCCAAGTTAGAATTACCCTGCGTTAAACAATCAACGCTAAAAACTAAAGTAAAACAATTACTTTAGTGCAACAAGGCAAAGAATCGCATGGTTAGGACATAATCCGGCTTCCTTGGTTCTTTAAAAATGGCCGACTATTGAACAGGCCATAGATTTTAATTAAAAAAGGCTTTTTGTTATGAATAATCTGATACTAGCAGTTTTTTTTGTTGTTATATGCAGTTATTTTTCTAATCCTATACAATCGGCGGAAGCATCCCGTCGTCACACGGTTCATGTGTCAAAAGCACATAAAACTCAACATCGTTCAAAAACACATCATCAGACTGCTTCCTGGTACGGCCCTAAATTTCATGGTAAAAGAACCGCCAGCGGAGAAAGATTCAATATGTATGCAATGACTGCGGCACATAAAACATTGCCTCTTTCATCTTACGCTGAAGTCACCAACCTGAAAAATCATCGGAGCGTTATTGTGCGCATCAATGATAGAGGTCCTTATCATGGCAGAAGAGCAATTGATTTATCCTATGCTGCTGCTAAAGAACTCGGTATTAGAGGAACCGGTTCAGTGCAAATTACACCACTATAAGGCTTAAGCAATCATTGCTACAATTGAGCCATAGTAAAATCAACAAACCTGATGTAACTTTATAAACTCGATGAATAATTCTATGTTTTGTAGGGCTGCTAGCCAACGCTAAATGCCCTACTACCCTGCATCACCGATTTATAAGTTGTTCTAATCCTTGCTATTATCCGCCAAAATAACCACCCGGTTTTTATATGCTGTGGTTTTGAAACATCATGGCTGTAGAAATAGACACATGCTACAACTGGACCGCCGCCAAAAAGCATCTCATCCTGCCCCACAACACCGTTTAAATTTCTTGCCGCTGCCGCAAGAACAGAGCGCGTTCTTGCCCTGATTAGTTTGCAGACCCACTTTGCCCATTGATTTAATGACACCATCAAGGTAAAACCAGCGTCCGTTGATTTTCGTAAAACGGCTGATTTCATTCATAACGTGCTCTTCGCCATCCTGCAAATAAAACGCCATAAACGCCACCACGCCTTTACTGTCCTTAATCCCGCCTTTTTTGGTTTCAATAATTTCCAGCCGTAGCCAGTCAATTTTATCCCTGGAAAAATCGATCGTCAGAGGCCGCGTGGCCGCATCCCAAGTATCCTGCAAATAAGCGGCATTGCGCAGGGCATAAGCCGTATACCGTGAACGCATCAGGGCTTCAGCAGTTGCCGGTATTTTTTCGCCGGAATGGAAGGGTCCGCAACAGAGATGGTATTCAATGCCGGAACCGCAGAGGCAAAGCGTGTGAGTGTTCAAAAGCAATTCCTTATACAAAACGTGTACGCGGCTTACGATTTACTCTAACCTGCCCTTGTGCTCTATTTGTCGAATATTTATCTAACTTCAATGCTCCAGTCTTCCGATGTCAACTCTATTGCCTCCATAGCTTGATGACAAAGTTTTTGAATACTTTGTGCTGATAAATTCATTTCAATGAAATAGCCATTATTCAATTCTCGAATAGCTCTGAATTTATTTTTGTCCTTACTCACATGACGAGGAAAGCTATTAGCAATAACTTCAAATTTTTCTGGCTCAAGGTCTGCAATTGTATTAAGTGTTTGCTCTAAAACATCTCGCCAAGATTCAACCTTAAACCCTTGCCCCAAGATTTTTAAATTTGTTGGAATTGTTCCGGTTACATCTTGTATATCTGACGATGTTGAATTTTCCTGCCCAAAATAACCCCAGATTTCTAATGCTTGCTTTGCCAAAACATCTGCTCTCTGTTCTATTTCATTTTTTGTCCATGATTTAAGTCCACCAAAATATTTATTAAGTTCTAAATGGCTTTCTTTGTAGGTTTCTTGTTTTGTAGGGAAATTATCATTTGATAACTCTGTATTGTATGCAGTCAAAGTCAAATTGCCTATCGTATGAATAAACAAGTCATGCGTTTCCTCCCAATCAGCTCCAATGTGCTGTTGCCACCATTCAGATAGTGTTTGCGGCATTATATGTTCGATTGTCAAATTTTTGAACGGCACCTCTTCTTTGTGAACAAAATTTTCCTCTAATGTTTCAAGAATAAGTTTTGTTTTTATTAGCCTGTCGCCAGCACCATAAAATTTTGTCTCTCTGAATCGCAAAGAAAATTCATTATCCTTGGGATAGCCTTTGCTTTGTAGCACAGATTTAAAGCCTTCAACTATATTAGTTGGATAATTCGCTTCAATTTGTGGGTAGACGATCGGAAATATTTTATTTAATTGGTTTGTTGGAACGTTGCAAACGAATCTGCGAATAAGAAAGTTTTCAAGTGTTCTCAAGATAATTACAAATTCATCTTTTGTAATCTTGTTGTCTTCAAAATTACTATAAAAGTTCAGGAGTAATGGATAAGCAGTTGTTACAACAATTTTGTTTAATCTTTGAAAATACTTTTGCAATTCAAGGTCTGTTTCAAACTCTGGGTGTAATAATCTTTGGTAAAAAGTTGAATATTTTCTTAGCTCCTTGAGGTAGTCAACAACGTTTGCAGTTGAGATACTGCCTTTAAGAGCAAAATAAACATCACCTTGTTTTATGATGTTTCCGCCTCTCATCAGAAAGTGTCTGATATATTCGGTCAGGTTATCGCCTAATGCCGTTT
>JBAQEN010000316.1:0-3168 GCA_049286765.1 Methylococcaceae bacterium | reverse complement strand
CAGCTGAATAATGGGCTAACTTTCCAGATAAAATCATAGCTTGTTGACCATTTTTCAAAAAAAATGCCGGAAGCAGTCATAGGGCAAGTTTCCGGCATTTTGAATTCTTTCATAGTCTCGGTAGCATATTGCGCCACAATACGGGGCTAACCCCTATTGCAGCTGGATTGCGCGTTTTACCGTGTTACATGATCACTTCGCCGCAGGAGCGACGATGCATAAATAGCGTTGAGGACGACCGGTCTCAAACATGATAATTCGATTTATAATGTCCTCGGCGCTGCTACTTCCTATCGGACCGGCGGTGATGCGGCCGGTTGCTGCGCTAACCAGATGCACGTAGCTTTTGTGCGGTCCACGCGCAAGGGTTGAGTTGATTAACAAATCAATCTCATCCCGCTCCACAACTTTTTGCGGAGCCGCGCTGCCCGGGTTGCAGGCGCCGAAAAAAATCAGACCGTCAGCCGTTACAAGCGAACTCAAAGATTTTGTGAATTGAAAGAACCGTTCCGGGGATATCTCAGCAGATGTCTTCAGCTGGAACAGTGATTCGCGGCAAAAAAGTTCACAGAGATAGAGCTGGTATTCAAGCTGCTGTCCTTGCCTTGTAGCCAGTCGATCCGGCGAGCAGTAACGTTGAAAACAGGCACTGTCCAGTGGCAGTAACTGCTTTTCCAGTCCCGTAAGCAGATGCCAGATATCGGCAAATTTCATTGATGCAAATTCCGGCCAGCGCGTGGCCATATAGTCGCTGAATGAGTGATTTTTTTTGGTGTCATAGACGATGGACAATACATTCTTAAGTCCAGGTTGCGACTCGGAAAGTTGAAGTAATTTGCCTTTGCCCCCCGTTATCTGAAAGTCTTGCCAAAACACGGCATTTTTGAGTATCGGGCCGTCGAAACCGCCATGACTGATAAAAATAACCCGGTCGAAAGGAGGCGACTGCTGCACCATTTGGTCGACCTGCTGATAATAATCCGTCCAGCTCCAGATATCCCGCAGTCGCTTAACGGACGCATTAAACCGGTTCCGATAAAAGGCTTCCAGAATGCGGGCAGGTTGCTCGGACCACCTTGGGCTCTCATTCGTATATGGATCACTGCTCAGTAAAGGTACCAGCAGTACTCGCTTTGGCGGATGCTGCAACTTCAAATCGCTTAATCCGACATTAAAGGACCGGCACGACATTGAGTGATGTTCATGACTATAAACATTTTCCGCATAAATCCACAGTAGCAACCAACAAACCAGAAACCGGATACTCACGCTATTCATCAGAGCAATACCTCATCAATTTAAGGTTGGAATCAAGACATCCCGTAAAATACGTTTTAAACGAGTTATTATCTACGACATAATAATCTCTAATCGAGAAAATCTCATGAAGATTATTGAATGATTACTTTTGGCCCAGACGGTGTCAAAAGGCATAATAACATTTCAACCAATTCAGCAAGAACTCTTGAATGAAACCATAAAGCTGACTCAAGCTAATAGGAACCTTTAAAAATTGCTTTTTTCATAATATTGACGAATTTAAGTCATTGAAATTTATAAGCGCCAATATTTAAAATTGAATTAATAGAGGTGCCCTTTACTTCTTTTTCGGTCATTCCTGGGCACTATGTAGAACGCGTAAACTATTGAGGGTGTCGTTATTCAGCGCATAGATCATTATGTAATTCGGGTGTACAAAGCATCTCGCGTAGCCTTCATTCGTCCCGGCTTATAGAGCTTCGAATAAGCAATAATCTGATCGGCTTTTTGCTCAAATAATATATCCAGGTCAAGTGCCGCCTGTGGATTGTCCAGTTCTGATCCGCTCGCGATCTTTAAGTGCGAGCGGTTTCCAAATAAGCTTGGGGCACAAATTAGAAAGTGGCCACCTTTAGAAATTGATTCTGCTAGCTTCCTGCGG
The DNA here is from genome assembly GCA_049286765.1 of Methylococcaceae bacterium. Taxonomy (GTDB): domain Bacteria; phylum Pseudomonadota; class Gammaproteobacteria; order Methylococcales; family Methylomonadaceae; genus JAGXGJ01. The sequence continues at coordinate 1,247 of JBAQEN010000316.1, read as the reverse complement.
ACTCTAATTGGACAAACAAGCGCCTGGGGTATTATTTGGACAAGTCACAAAATCAAGCAGGAAAAAATCGTACATATCCTTCATCAGCTGCGCGATGATAGGAACTGATTTTTTTACCGACCCGCCCTTGATGGGTGGCTTCGGATCATATTCCAGATCGAGCATAACGGCTTGGGTATATTCTTTACCGAACAGGTGATTGACAAGCGCCAGAGACATATCTGTTCCAGCAGTGACGCCTGCTGAGGTCCAATACTTCCCGTCTCTAACCCAACGCTTTTGTTCAAAATTGGCGCCATATTTGGTGAGCATCTCCTCTGCTCTGTACCAGTGCGTCGTAGCCTCTTTATTTTGCAGCAAGCCTGCGGCGCCCAGAATCCATGCACCGGTGCAGACGCTGGTCGTATAAATACTGGTTTGGTCTATTTTCTGAATCCAGTTGAGAACCTCGGTATCAATGGTCTGGCGTGCGGTACCCTCGGCGCCACCGGGGATCAGCAAAACATCCAATTGCGCCACTTCATCAATTGACTTATCGACGGCAATCGTTAATCCGTTGCTCATCGTAATAGTGCCCTTTTTCTTGGCGATAAGAAAGGTATTTAATCCAGCACTTTTGAAAACCTGATAAGGCCCCATCGCATCGAGAGAAAACATGCCATCGTAGACATAGATACCGACCCCATTCACGTTCACATCGGGCATCGGCTTGAGGCTCATTAACTCATCCATATTGGTTATATGCTGGCTATCTTCACCGCCGTTAGCAAAATCTTGTTTAGCAATCGTTGAATGACTGCTCTCCCCAGCATTTGTGGCATGACTGCTAAATGAAGCAAGCGAAAAGAACAGCGCCAGGATTATTCTAATTAGCGCGCTTTTAAATTGTAAGTTGTATCTCATATTTGTTTAACTCCTTTTTAGTCTATTTAGATTGTTTTGCTTTCAAATAACCAATAATAATCACGGTGTAAGCTAAGCCAACACAGAAATCAGTACTTAAAAGCAATTACCAAGCCAATTATTTAATATATTGATAATTATAATCTTTATTGGATAGTGTAATATCATTCAGAAAAAGACTGTGTGATATGACACAGTTTTTATAGGTCATATCACCTGCTTTTAGACTAATCCGTTTTGTAGGAGGGTAAGATTTGTTGAGCAGGCATCTATCTTAGCCTCGTAGTTGAAGTATTTTGGAAATTTCGGAACAAACTGAAGGTTAAGCACGCAGTCTATTAATG
>JBAQEN010000315.1:0-4420 GCA_049286765.1 Methylococcaceae bacterium | reverse complement strand
GGATAGTATTCTACAATCGGCGTTTTGTTGATATGTGGAACATCCCGGAAGAACTGGTTAGAGCAGGTTTAGACCAGCCCGTGTTGCAAACGACTATGAAGCAGGTGATCGATCCCGAAAAGTTTCTGTCCAGGATCGAATACCTGTATGAACATAGAGAGGAAAAAAGTCACGAGGAGATGAAGCTAAAGGATGGAAGGATCGTTGATCGATATTCCTCTGCTGTGGTTGGCTCAGAAGGCCAGTATTATGGACGTGTCTGGTATTTCCGCGACATCAGCGAACGCAAGCAGGCGGAGAGTATATTGCGGGAGAGCGAGGAGCGTTTCCGCATGGCCTTCCAGAACTCCGCCATCGGCATGGCGCTGGTAGAGGTGGATGGACGTTGGCTCAAGGTCAACGATGCGCTGTGCCGGATTTTGGGCTATGCAGAGCAGGAATTATTGCGTAAGACCTTCCAGGACATTACTCATCCTGACGATCTCGAATCTGATCTCAATTTTGTGGCGCAATTGCTGGCGGGGAAGATTGACCACTATCAGATGGAAAAGCGCTATTTCCATAAGGACGGGCATGCTGTTTGGGTGCTCCTGAGTGTTTCGCTGTTAAGAGATACCAAGGGGAACCCCATCCATTTCATTTCCCAAATCGAGGACATTACCAAAGACAAACAGGCGAAAGAAAAAATCCGCAACCTGAATGAAGTGCTGGAAATCAGGGTGCAGGAGCGCACCAGGCAACTGCTGGATGCGTATGAGGAACTGGTGGGCAAGGAGAAGCTGGCGTTGCTGGGGCAGGTGGCCGGCAGTGTCGGGCACGAGCTGCGTAATCCGCTCGGCGTGATGAGCAACGCGGTGTATTTCCTGCAGACCGTGCTGTCCGATGCGGATCAAACCACCCGGGAATATCTCGATATCATCAAAAGCGAGATTGCGACTTCCGAGCGCATCGTGGGCGATTTGCTGGATTCAGTTCGCACCAAGCCGCCGCGCCCGGAATTGGCCGGGGTTCCGCAACTGATCGAGCAGAGTTTGGGCAAATGCACGATTCCGCCGTCCGTCACCGTTAAGCTGGACATCCCGGAATCACTTCCTCCTTTGCGGGTGGATGCCATGCAAATCTGTCAGGTGTTCCGCAACCTCATCAGCAACGGCATGGAGGCGATGCCGGAAGGCGGCGCACTGGAAATACGGGCCCTAGACAATGAAATGGAAAAACAGATAACAGTCAACGTTCACGACACCGGCATCGGCATGACGCCGGAGCAGCAAGCAAAACTGTTCCAGCCGCTGTTCACCACCAAGGCGCGCGGCATCGGGCTGGGGCTGGTGGTAGTGAAAAATTTGACCGAGGCCAACGGCGGCCGTATTGAAGTGCAAAGCGAGGCAGGGAAAGGCACAATGTTTTCCGTTACCTTTCCCTATGAAATGGAAAACTGGGCATGAATAGCCTATCGCTGAATAAGCAAAACAACCATCGGGATAACAAAGGATTTCCTTTGCGGTTGTTTGGGGCCGCGTTTGTGATCAGCCTGTTGGCTACCGTTTTTAGCGGGTGGCAATCGTGGCGGATGCACTATCTATTTGAAGAGATGTCCGCCAGACATATTGCCCTTACCAAGCGTGTTGGCCGCATCATGCTGCTGGATGAGGTATTGACCATGTCGGCGCGCATGGCGGCGGCAACGGGAGATCTTGACTACGAAAAAAGATATGACCAGTTCGATCCTGAATTGACGAAGGAGATTAACGAAGTAAGAAAGATACTCCCGCAGCTGGAAATAAAACAATTTGTAATGGAGACCGATGAGGCGAACATCAGCTTGGTAAATATGGAACGACAGGCTTTCGCGTTGACACATCAGGGTAAACGGCAGAAGGCGATGGCTATTCTGACCGGCAATGAATACCTGCGATTAAAAAAAGTTTACGCTGTTGGCATGGAAAAAACCGTTAAGGCGGCAAACAACCTTATCGAGGGGGATATGCAACATTTTCGCATGATGTCTCTCGGGTTGGTGCCCGTTAGCGCGGTAAGCGTTCTTGTTTTGCTCGCGACATGGTTCCTTGCCATCAGGTCTGCACGCAGTTGGCTCGCAGAACGCAAGGTATCGGAGGAGGCCTTACAAAAGACGCAGGATGAATTGGTCCGCGCAGAGAAGCTCGCTGTGCTGGGGCAAGTGGCCGGCAGTGTCGGGAATGAATTGCGCAATCCACTGGGCGTGATGAGCAATGCGGTGTTCTTTTTGCAGACCGTGCTGTCCGATGCGGATGAAATCACCCGGGAGTATCTCGGCATAATCAAGAGCGAGATCGCAGCTTCCGAGCGCATCGTGTGCGATTTGCTGGACTCGGTGCGTACCAACCCGCCGCGCCTAGAAACGGCCGGATTTGCGCAACTGATCGAGCAGAGCTTGGGCAAATGCACGATTCCTCCGTCCGTCACCGTTAAGCTGGATATCCCGGAATCGCTTTCTCCTTTGCGGGTGGATGCCATGCAAATCTGTCAGGTGTTCCGCAACCTCATCAGCAACGGCGTGGAGGCGATGCCGGAAGGCGGCACGCTGGAAATCCGGGCGCTGGAAAAAGAAGCTGCAAACTATGTTACCATCAGCGTACGGGATACAGGTACCGGCATGACGCCGGAGCAATTGGACAAGCTGTTCCAGCCGCTGTTCACCACCAAGGCGCGCGGCATCGGGCTGGGGCTGGTGGTGGTGAAGAATCTCACCAAAGCCAATGGCGGCACGGTAGAGGTGGACAGTGATTCCGGCAAGGGGACGATTTTTACCGTTAATCTGCCGGCACAACTTCGAAATGACATGCTTTATTTATTAGAAGGAGCCCTATATGAACGCAATCACTGCCAATGATCTCTCTAGCGCTAAAATAGACCTGGAGCGTCCAACTACTCTTTATGACTCGAATGGCCACAGCATTTTCTGGCTGGGGATTACTGACGAAACCGCCTTCCGCTGCAATACCTATCTCATCCTCGACCAGCACGAGGCGATTCTGGTTGACCCCGGCAGCAAGCAGTATTTTTCCCAAGTCAGGCAACGGGTCGCACAAATTATGTCCCCGCAAGATGTCAGCGGTATGGTGCTTTGCCACCAGGACCCCGATGTGGCCGCCTCCATGACTGACTGGCTCGATGTCAATCCATCCATGCGTGTTTTTACCACTCCACGCACCCAGGTGTTGCTTCCCCATTACGGCCGGTCGGATTACCAGTATTACGATGTGACCGAAAAACCTGTCTATGGTCTGCCCTCGGGGGCCAGCCTTAAATTCGTTGAAGCTCCGTTCCTGCATTTCCCGGGCGCCTTCGTGACCTATGACACCCGGGCGCACTACCTGTTTTCCGGGGATATCTGGGCTGCGCTGGATATGGATTGGACGCTGACGGTGGATTCCTTCGAGGATCATGTTCCTAAAATGAATTTGTTTCACATGGACTACATGGCGTCCAATCTCGCCGCCAGAGGTTTCGTCAAGCGCATCGAAAATCTTGCGATTGACGCCATCCTGACGCAGCACGGCTCGATTTTGGGGCCGCGACACGTCCAGGACGCCCTCGATTATCTGCGCAACTTGCATTGCGGAACCGATGTCATCTATGCGGATATGGGAAGCAACCATGCCTGATACTGTTCAAACTGAATTACAGGCCGATCAACTGAGGATCGAAATTCTTGAGCGGAAGAACAAGTTGCTGGAAGAAGGCCTGCGCCAGGCGGAAAGGCTGCGGCATATGTATGACCAGACCGCGCAGGAACTCAAGGTAACAAAGTCACAGCTTTTGCGTCATAGCGAGGAGCTTGAGGAAAAAGTGCAGGAGCGTACCCGGCAATTGCTGGCGGCACAGGAAGAACTGGTGCGCAAGGAAAAACTCGTGCTGCTCGGGCAGGTAGCTGATACTGTGGGCCACGAGCTTCGTAATCCGCTCGGCGTGATGAACAACGCGGTGTATTTTTTGCAGGCAGTGCTGTCCGATGCGGACGAGACCATCAAGGAGTATTTGGGTATCATCAAGGACGAGATCGCAGATGCAGAGCGGATCGTGTCCGACTTGCTGGACGCCGTGCGCATCAAACCTCCGCGCCCGGAAGAAGTCGATATTGCAGAAGTAATCGCCCAGACTTTACGCAAGTGCGACATCCCGGCCTCCGTCACAGTCAGTCTGGATGTTCCGGCTACGCTTTCCGCCATCCGCGCCGATCCGATGCACCTGCATCAAATATTCTGGAACCTGATTACCAACAGTCTGGAAGCCATGCCTCAAGACGGCACGCTGGCAATCCGGGTGGAAGAGGACCCAACGGCGCATACCCAGCGCATCAGCTTCAAGGATAGCGGCATGGGCATCACGCCGGAACAGCAAGCAAAACTGTTCCAGCCCATGTTCACCACCAAGGCGC
>JBAQEN010000314.1:0-2044 GCA_049286765.1 Methylococcaceae bacterium | reverse complement strand
GTACTCGGGGAACCCCCTTTGAAAATGCTCCGTTATCAACAGCAATTTCTGTTTTTTGATTTCGCTAAAGTTAATGAATCGATCCGCTTCGTCAACTTGTCCGCAGAACTCGTGGAGGGAAATTTTGACCGCGTATTGTCACGTATTGCCGAAGAAGTGAAGGCCTATGCTCCCGCCCTTGTCTTTGTTGATTCGTTTCGATCAGTCGTGCAATCAGCCCGGAGGCATGAAGACCAGGGTATGTCAGAGCTGCAGCGGTTCGTGCAGCAACTCGGCATGCAAATGACCAGCTGGCAGGCAACAACCTTTTTAATCGGTGAATATTTGACGTCAGAAGCAGAGTCAAGCCCGGTTTTTACCGTGGCGGATGGCATCCTGTGGCTTTCTCAAAATTTGCATCGCAATTCAATGGCGCGCAAGATGCAAGTGGTCAAAATGCGTGGTCAAGCCCATGCGCCAGGTTTGCATACCTTCCGTATTACTGAAGCAGGACTCAAGATTTTCCCGCGCGCGACTGTCACACAAGCCAGAACGGATGAGTCAACAATCAAAATAGCCGCTGACGAGATACGTGTTCCGATGGGAGTACCGGGTCTGGATGAAATGCTGGGCGGCGGCTTGCCAGCAGGCTATTCGTTACTCGTGGTCGGGCCAACCGGTTCCGGGAAAACCATCATGGCGACGGAATTTCTCGCCGAAGGCGCACGCAGGGGCGAACTCGGTGTGATTGCGGCATTTGAGAAGAGCCCCAGCCAACTGCTGAGCGGTAAACTGAATGCGCTGGTCAAGTCTGGGCAAGTTGGCGTGATCAACACGCGTTCCCTGGATTTGTCGATCGATGAAACCTTGTTTGATTTGATCGAAATGATTAACCGGATGCAGGCAAAGCGCCTCGTCATTGACTCCTTGTCCGGATTTGAGCTGTCACTGGCGCCCGAGTTTAGCGAAGATTTTCGCGGATCGCTGTACAGGATGATTTCTGAGCTGACCGGCATGGGTATAACTGTATTAATGACCTCGGAACTGGAAGACCGCTACACCGATTTGCGCTTTAGCCCCTTTGGCAGCGCTTTTCTCGCTGACGCCATCATCGTGCAGCGCTATGTCGAAATCGGGGGCCAGTTCAACCGCGCCTTCTCGGTCGTTAAAGTCCGCGGCAGTGAGCACAGTAAGGACATTCGCTTGTTTACCATTACCGACGAAGGCATCATTGTTGGCGAGACCTTGTCCGGGTATGACGGCATCATGTCGGGCCGGCCCACGATTATCTCCCCCAGCAAGAACGATTGAGTGATGGGAAACGCTAATGAACAGAAATGACAATGACGGTTCTTCTGATATTGTTGAACCCGCTCAACCAGGCGCCGCCGGCCAGTACAAAGACAGATTGCCGGAGGTGACCGAAAAAGATATTACGCACAGGGGAAACGCTAATATTACCCATGAAGCGGCCGTTCTACACCGCGAGAAATCGGTCACTGCACGAGAAGATGCCGTGGGTTTGCGTGAAGACTCTGCCGACCTGCGCGATGATACAGCCACCGCGCGCGAGACGGGAATTTTCGTGGACGAGGCGGCGCGGGAAGCGTTCGACAAACAGATGAAAATGTTGCAGCAAGCGAATGCAAACCTGGTCATCGCTACCATTGAAGCGCACAAAATGGCCGAACAAATCCAGATTGGTAAAGATCAGCTGGCGCATTTGGCCCATTTCGATGTTCTCACCGATTTGCCGAATCGAATACTGTTGCTAGACCGGCTTAATCTGGCGATTGAATTGGCCAGCCGTCAAGGCTGGCAACTTGCCTTGATGTTTATGGACCTGGATCAATTCAAACATGTTAATGACTCCTTGGGGCATACGGTTGGCGACCATTTGCTGCAGTCGGTTGCCCGACGCCTGTTGGGTTGCGCGCGTCACTCGGATACCATCAGCCGCCAGGGTGGGGATGAATTTGTGATGCTGCTTCCCTATATTGCAACCGCGGAAGATGCGACGCTTTGTGCGCAAAAGCTGATTGCGGCACTCAGTTTGCCTCACAAA
>JBAQEN010000313.1:0-6782 GCA_049286765.1 Methylococcaceae bacterium | reverse complement strand
GCTGAACGCAATGCTTCATTGAAGCCATGCGTATCACGATGAACTTCTCGCTGGTTAATCAAACATTTCTGACTTTCATGTACAAATTCTATGGGATCTTCAATAGTCAGAATATGAGCAAAATCATTATAATTAATATGATTAATCATGGCGGCCAGAGTCGTTGATTTGCCAGATCCGGTAGGCCCTGTCACTAAAACCAGTCCACGCGGTTTCGTAGCCACTTCCTCAAAAAACCTGGGCGCTTTCAAGTCTTCAAGGCTCAATACCTTGGATGGAATTGTTCTAAAAACTCCCGCAGCTCCACGCTCCTGATTGAATGCGTTGACACGGAATCTGGCAACTCCTGGTAACTCAAATGAGAAATCAGTTTCAAGAAACTCTTCATAATCACGACGTTGCTTGTCATTCATGATGTCATAAATTAACGCATGAACAGATTTGTGATCTAATGCGGGTACGTTAATGCGGCGAATATCACCATCTACCCGGATCATCGGTGGCAATCCTGCCGATAAATGTAAATCCGACGCGTTGTTTTTAACTGAAAAGGCGAGTAATTCAGCGATATCCATAAAATCCTCTGGTAAAATAGCAGGTGAAATATATATTCCCTATACCATAGTTCAACTACTCACTTTTTTAAAGCCGTCTTGTTTATTAACGGCTAATGATGCTTTAACGATTTATTGGCGGTTATGATATACAAAAGACTTAAATGCCTGCATGCACAAATCAGACAGGCAGAAATGGATTTCAGCCGCAGACCGGGAAACGTTCTGTTATTGGCTGTAAGTAAAAACAAGCCTGCCAAAGATATTGCTGCGGCTTATCAATGGGGTCAGCGCCATTTTGCTGAAAGTTATTGTCAGGAGGCCCTGAAAAAACAACAGGAGTTGGGTGCTTTTGATATTACCTGGCATTTCATTGGTCCCATTCAGTCCAATAAAACCAAAGCAATCGCGGCGCATTTTGACTGGGTACACAGTGTGGATAGTTTAAAGATTGCTAGACGCCTTAGCGAACAACGTCCTGGCGCATTACCGCCGTTAAATATTTGCCTGCAAATCAATATCAGCGGCGAACAAAGTAAATCGGGGATAATGCTGGATGAATTACCTCAATTGTGTGGGCTAGTGGCTGAGTTACCTAATATAAGGCTGCGTGGTGTGATGGCCATACCTGCGCCTACAATAGATTTCGAAGAACAACGCCAACCCTATAAAAAACTTTATCAGGCTGTTGCAAAATTAGATAACCAGAAGCTCGATACCTTTTCGTTTGGCATGTCCGGGGATTTAAAGGCCGCCATTGCCGAGGGCGCGACTATCATCAGAATCGGCACAGCAATGTTTGGTACGCGGTGATCTATAAGGCAGGCTTTAACACCAAGCGTTTTTTCTTGCTACAAAGTAATGCGCATCCAGCACGGCGATAATTTCTTCGCATTCAAGAACGTTTTTACTATTAGCCAAAATATAATCCGCCAAAGCCATGATGGCGCGCCAATTCGATCTGTCATTTATAAAATTGAACGCAGCCAAATATAACTCAGTCAGTTTCTTTTCCCGTTGCGTTTTATCGGGAATAAAACATTCAACGTAGTCATTGATAGTCTCTAAATCAGAAGTGCCGCCATAATTATGCAGGGCATTCAAATTTACCAAACGTGGATTGATCAGTTCACCATCACGTTGGGCAACATAGTATGCTTCCGCTAGCGGTCCCACCAGCAAATTGAAAATATCAGCATCAAAAGCAAGTTGATACCCTTGTTTTTGTGCCAGAGAAAAATCACTGATGGCTTTTTCAATTGATGAGGGCAGAGTATGGATCAATCGGCCGCCTTCTACTTTAGTAATGTAATGATTACAACTATCATAAGATTTGCATAAGCTTGCAGACGATTGTGAGCCGCTATTTGGCTCGCTTATATAAATTTGAAAAAACACCGGTGGTAATTGCTTCTGTTTGTTACCAAGATAAATTGCTGCGGCATGTCCAGCTTCATGGATAGCAGTTTTTCTGCTGAGCTCGGGGTGATTTGTCGGGTGAAAATCAGTTAGTGTATGTCTGCGTTTCATAATAGCCTCGGTAGAAAAAGATGCGGGCTATATAGGTAACCCGCATTTCGAGAGGAAAGGTAGATAACCCAGGTTGTTAGTACATAACCACAGGTTGGAAAAGTCTAACGGCTTAATTAAGTCTTGGAAATGTGGCATATTGACGCGCGACAAAGCGCCGCTATATTTGGCGTTATAATTGCTGCGTGTTATTTATTTGGCTAAGACAAAGTCAGCCTGAATCTTAAGTATAGTATTTTTTCCTGACGATTTATTTTTTAGAACTACGGCATATAACTTAATATGAATGTGTCATATGACACATTTTTTATTGAACGGTTATGCTTCAAGATAGGGGAAGCTCTAAAAAATTCTAGATCATAAAAGTAACTACTCAGCAAGAACGATAAATCGCCACAGATTCACAGATTAAATTTATGGAAGACTTAGAAATAACAATAAAGAGTCATTTTATAATCTGTGAATCTGTGACAACAAAATACCAGTTGAGCGGCGGCCAATAAAAGCATATTCTTTGACCAATTAAGACAACCGGTCGTATTATTTATTAATGCCTAAAATTACACAAAAACAAATCAATAGAGAAAGCCTGTTAAACCAAGGTGTTATGTTGCTCATGCAACAAGGTTACCACGGTACTGGACTAAAAGAAATTCTGGATGCCGTGCAAATTCCCAAAGGCTCTTTCTATAATTATTTTGGCAGCAAAGAAAATTTTGCAGCTGAAGTCATTCAACACTATATAGAACCTTTCATACAGCAATTAAACACCCATTTGCTAAGTCCGGAAAACGATGCCTTGAGCGCATTACAGTGCTATTTTAATGAATTGATAGCAGAGCTGGAGAAAGCCGAATTTAAAGGCGGCTGTTTATTAGGTAATTTGATGGGTGAAATCGGTGATAACAGTGAGCTTTGTCAAAAATCCCTGCAATCGGCGGTCCATCGTTATCAAAATTTATTGCAAACGGGGCTGCTAAAAGCGCAACTGGAAGGCACCGTAAGAACCGATAAATCAGCGGATGACATGGCTAATCTATTAGTTAATATGTGGCAGGGCGCTTTATTAAGAATGAAAATTGAAAAATCATCTATTCCGCTTAAACAATGTTGTCAAAATTTATTAGATGATTTTTTTAAAGCGTAATGATAGTATAAGATTTTAAGACGACCAGTCATATAAATTATCAACCAGGAGACTTACTTACCATGCCAAAATATATTATTGAACGTGATATCCCGGGCGCGGGTTCATTAACAACTGCGGATTTGCACGGCATATCGCAAAAATCATGCAGTATTCTTAGCGATATGGGCCCGAAAATTCAGTGGGTAGAAAGCTATGTCACAGATGATAAAGTTTACTGTGTCTATATAGCGCCCGATGAAGCAACCATTAAAGCCCATGCTGAACAGGGTGGATTTCCAGCCAATCGTGTTTCCCGGATTAAAACCATGATTGATCCCACTACCGCAGAAAGCTAAGAAATTCTTATCACTGGCACGAGCGCTTTATGAGCGCCCGTGATCCTGAATAAATATAATTAAAAGAGGATATAAGAATGAAAATAACTAATAGGAATCATAAGCAGCCAAGCCTAATAACCGTTTGCACGTTTGCGGTTGCCGCCTTAGCTGGCATCGGCATGACCCCAGCTGTGGCCGATGAAACCTGCCAATCTCCTTATATGGCTAAAATTGTCGGACAAGAAGATTTTGTTTATGTCTGGACTCTGGGTGTAGAAGGTGTTGGCGATGAACAGGATAAACTGGTCACGGTTGATGTTAATCCCAAGTCGCCCAATTACGGTAAAGTGGTCAACAGTCTTTCTGTCGGTGGACGCAATGAAGCCCATCACTCTGGCTATACTGATGATCGTCAGTATTTATGGGCTGGCTCGCTGGATACCAACAAGCTTTTTATTTTTGATGTTCATACTGATCCTGCTAAACCCAAACTGACAAAAACCATCACCGATTTTGTCGCAAAGAGCGGTGGCGTAGTCGGTCCGCATACCACTTACGCCTTACCCGGCCGCATGATTATTACCGGACTGTCCAATAATAAAGATCATGGCGGCCGCACCGGAGTTGTCGAATATACCAATGAAGGCGACTACATCGCTACCCATTGGACGCCTACCGACAGCAATCTTGAAGGCGCAATTAAAACTGGAAAATATGCAGACGGTTATGGTTATGATCTCCGCGTTTTGCCCAGACGGAACCTGATGTTGACCTCATCGTTTACTGGTTGGTCCAACTACATGATGGATTTTGGCAAAATGCTCGCCGACCCGGAAGCTATGAAACGCTTTGGCAATACGGTAGTGCAATGGAATTTACATACCAAGCAAGCGAAAAAAGTCTTTGATGTACCCGGAGCGCCGCTGGAAATCCGTTGTGCGTGGGGTGAAAATCATAATTACTGCTTTACCAGCACAGCCCTCACCTCGAAAATCTGGCTAATCTATGAAGATAAAGAAGGCGCATGGCAAGCCAAGGAAGTTGCCGACGTTGGCGAACCCAGCAAAATTCCATTGCCTGTGGACATATCCATACAAAGCGATGATAAAATGCTTTGGGTTAATACCTTCATGGACGGCAAAACCCACGCCTTTGATATTTCCGATCCCTTTAAACCCAAACAAGCGTTTGAGCAAAAAATCGGCGCACAGGTTAATATGGTGTCATCGAGCTGGGATGGCAAGCGCCTTTATTACACATCATCATTGTTGGCGAACTGGGATAAAAAGGGCGCTGATAACGAGCAGTATTTAAAAGCTTATGATTGGGATGGCAAGCAATTGAAAGAAAAATTTGCGATAGATTTCACCAAAGAAAAATTGGGACGGGCGCATCAAATGGTCTTGAACGCATATTCGCTTTATAGCGAAAATAAATCAGCGGCGAAAAATATGTGGTCGAAAGTGGATTTGAAATAGCAACGAATAACAATAAGCCGGGGTCTGACCTTGCTCAATCCCGGCGAATTTTGACGAATCCGTCTCATGCGACATTGAATTTTTATCTAATAGTGACCGTTATCATGAGTTGAGCCGCCATTTTTGAAAACCAAATAGCCTCCATCAATCTTCAAATTTAATTCGAGTCTACTTTGTCTAGTTCAGTTAGACACCTATGCATACAGAGTAGTGGTAAGTCCTGGGAATCATTTATCCAAAAAAGCTATGTTCTTAATCATATCAATTTCCTCCTCGGTTAATTCGATTTCATAGCTTGCCAAATCTTCTTGCATATGATTCTTGCTGGTTGTTCCCGTCAGCGGAATCATTCCAACTTGCATGGCGAATCGAAACACTATCTGCGCCAATGAACGGCTGAGGCGCTTTGAAATCGAATGCATCTCGGGTCGATTTAATTCAACCGAATTAGCCGTAAGGAGAGAGAAGCCTTGATAGATCATATCATTTGCATCGCATAGCGCTCGAATCCTGGCATCCCAGTGAGTTCGGGCATAACACCTGTTTTGCACAAAGGCAGGCTTGACTTCAGAGTTTTCGAGCAGTAGTTGCAATTGCTCAAAGCCAATATTGGAAACCCCGATCAGCTTCACGGAACCGGATTTCTGTAAATCTTCCATTGCTCGCCACACCTCCCTGTCGGCATCGTTCAGACCCTGGCTTGAAGCCGGGCCATGCAGAATATACGAGTCCAGATATGACGTATTGAGATGCTCTAGCGAACTTGCAAATGATTGCCTGACCTGTGTTGTGTAGTCTGCTTTCGGGTCATAAGGGAGTCGATGATCCTGGCCCGCAGCATAGGTAAACTTCGTTTGCAGGAACAAATCGCCGCGCTGCAAATTATTTTTGGCCAAGGCAAGTTGTATGCCTTTGCCAACGCCTGCCTCATCATAGTGACGGCGCTGATTCGCGGTATCGATGCCTAAAAACCCAGATTCAATGGCCGCAGACGTTAATGCCTCAGTTTGAGCTTCCTTCCAGGCGGTTCCATAAAGAAATGCAGGAATCGTAAGCCCTCTATGTTTAACAAGACGGCTGATTTGATGAAAAGTTTCTGACATTTTGCTTTCTCCTGGTGTTGCTATCGTTCTGTATTTCGGCGAAAAAATTATCCTATTGCCGGCATGAATTTTATGGCAATCTAAAGCAGTTTATAACCGCGAAGGACACGAAGAAAGATAAAGAACTTCGTAGACTTCTTGGTATACGGAATTCCGGAAACGTGACCGTGCAGAGTTTACCAATCCTTTTAAAATCTCTATTTCCCGTAATTTCGCGCCAGATAATCGACGATGGCCTGTTTGTCTGAGTCATTGATCGGAGCACCCATCAGGTTTATCATTTTGCCAACTGTTTTTTCCCAACCAGCCCGATCCAGAATCGTAGCATTCATCGTGATGTAATCCAGACTGTGACACATGGCGCACTGGCTAATAACTAAATCTTTGTCCTGCCCGTCCTTCAAAATAATTTGGCTTTCCTCTGCTGCCGCAGCGGTGGCGAAAATCGATAATAATAAAAACATCGTTCGCATAACGACCTCCTCACGCCACCTGAATGGCAATCTTCTGTACAGCATTGTGGTGATAACCGGAAGGATTCGGAATCGGCTCGAATGGTTGACTGGCTCCGGAATGGCTGGTGGCCCGCGCCATGATCCTGTACTCCCTGGTACGTTTGGGTTCAAAGTCATAGCGCCATTGGCGCCAGG
>JBAQEN010000312.1:0-1961 GCA_049286765.1 Methylococcaceae bacterium | reverse complement strand
TCGTCTTCCGATTGCGGTTTAAAGGCCATGTCTATTCCTTACCCTTGCTGTCCGCACCACTTAACGCGATATGCAGAAAACTAGCGACAAAATTTTCCAAACCGGCACGTTGATGCTTGGATCGGCGCAGGAAAAAGTTATACGCCAACACCGCAGGCACGGCGACGGCAATACCGATTGCGGTGGCGACCAGCGCATCGCCGATGGGGCCTGCCACCACATCCAGACTGGTCGAACCGCTGGCAGTAATCTCATGCATCGCATGCATGATACCCAGCACCGTGCCGAACAGGCCGACGAACGGCGAAGTGCTGCCGATACTGGCGAGCAGGGTCAGGCCGCTTTCCATCAGATGTTGCTCTTTTTGCATTTGCACCAGCAGCGAGTGTTCCAGTAAGTCAGCCGGAGAGCCGATATATTTAAGGTGCTTACCGTCAGAGTTCCGGCTTTCATTCAGCCAGGCAAAACCTTGCTGTGCGATTCGAGCCTGCGGACCTATCGAGGTGTCTTTGGGCACCGATTCTGCTTGGGTCAGATCGGCTGCATCCCAGAATGCCTTGTTAAAACGCCGGTTACGATAACTATTATTGGTAAACTCCCAAATTTTAAAAAGAATCACTGTCCAGGTAGCTATCGAGAAAGCCAGCAGGGTATACAAGGTTCCGTCGATGATGATTTTCGGCTCAATATGGTAAGGCATTAAGGTTTCCTTTTTAGTTATTCAAAATAAAATTAATAGGTACAATCACCGAACTGGACACTTGCGTGTCGCCCCGTTTGGCGGGAATGAATTTCCATTTTTCGACCGCTTCGATAGCGGCTTCATCGAGCACGTCATAACCACTGCTACGTTGTACGGTGACCTCCTCGCTATCGCCTTCAACGGATACTTTCACCAGCAGGTGCACAGTGCCTTCCCAGCCACGGCTGGTAGCAATGCCAGGGTATTTCGGTTTGGGATTGGATCCGTAATTGGCGTTGAAATTCGCTTCAGTAAAGGGCGCGGTATCTGCCGTCGTCTTGCTTGAGACATTCGCGGCAGCGCTTGGCACTACAGGAGCCGGTGCAGATTCAGCCTTCGATGGCGCAGGCAGCATCTCTTCGGCCATAGCCAGCGGCTTTGGCAGCTCCTTCTGTTTGCGGGTAAACTTCTTTTTCTTGACCGGATTTTTTATGGGCTGTTTTTTCGGTTCTACCGGTTTAGGTTGTGCAATCGGCGCCGCTGCCGCCTGTTGACTCGGTGCAGAAACCAGCGACACTTCCATTATCATCGGTTGGGCCTTAGTAAAGGCTTCGGCAGGTTGCAGCAACCAAATAGCGGCACATAAATGCACTAACAGCACTAAAGTCAGTAACAGATCTCGTATTGTATGAGGATTTTCTTGACCCGTTAAGGCTTTAAACAGTAAACGCATTTTTTGTTTTGTCGGCAATGCAGCGCCCGCCAAAGGCGCTAACGTCTGAACGGACAGGCCACCTATGGGGCTTTTGTATATATACATAGGGATACTGTCTTCCTGTCAAAGAACAGGTTCGGGTGGACGGCTTAACAACGCCATTAAACGCTCAAGTTTCTCATCGACTTTAGCCACATAATCTTTAAGTTGAACCAGTTCGCCCTGAAGATTATGGGTATTTTCATGAACATGCTGAAAATGCACCTGAAAATAGCGAGGCAGCGGAAATAATTCGATTAAATCATCATCTGGATTAATACAGCGATTTTTAGACAGCTTTGCAGAGATCATTTCATCTTTAGATTCTTGTAGCAGTTTTAATGTTTCCATCTTTCTTTCCTCATTTCGATATTTTTTGCATCAGTCATTAACAATTTTGTTTTAATAATTAAGATGAAACAGGATCATAAATTCTCACCTGACGTTGAAAGTTTTTCTATTCAATCAAAAACAGGTTTATTCCTGTAGGTAAACCCAAATAGCTTCCCCTCCCAATCATTATGC
>JBAQEN010000311.1:0-3714 GCA_049286765.1 Methylococcaceae bacterium | reverse complement strand
GGGAACATTCCCTGATTTCCAAGGTAACCGTTTTTCTGAGTCAACCCAACAGAGTCATTAACCGCAATGCTGAGGTGAACTGCCACCGCGTCAGCGGTTTAGTTCAACGGCCATTATGACAAGTGTCTTTTTATGCACAGTAACTTGTTGGTGAATGGCTGTTAGCCAGTAGCGTGGGGCTTGAGCACAGTACCTCGATTGGAAAGCTGGACATAATTTTTGTAGTCGTCTGAAGTGGACATTCCTTGTTCCATTTCTGGAGACTATCATGAGCTCAACAATTCACCTTCCCCCGACCACCCAGCGCTGGTTGCGCGACAGCCCACTCACGCCTTACGTCATGGGCTATTTCGACCATCTGATCCAGTGCCGATATGCGGCTGAAACCACCGAGCATTATATGTCCGGCATTGCGCATCTGGGACTATGGATGGGTCAGAGCCACCTTGCCATCGAGCAACTCGATGAACAGGCGGTCAACCGATTCCTTGATGAGCATTTGCCAATGTGCAATTGCCCACGACCGGTCTTTCGAACCCGGTCTGACCTGCGCGCGGCTTGCGCTCATTTATTGCATATTCTGCGTGACTGCGGCGTTATCCCGCGGCCTGCAACCCCAACCGTCCCCTTAGATGCAGAAGTCGACCGCTTTGCTGAATACCTACGCAACGTCCGAGGTCTGGCCGATGAGACGTGCCGTAATTATCGGCGTATCGTGCGTCGCTTGCTGGAGGCACGCTTCGGCACTGCGGAGATTGTATTTCCGGCCTTGCAACCAGCCGATGTCCGTCAGTTTATCGCCGGCCAGTTGGCGCATCGAGCGACGCCCGCAAAGGCCCGCCAAATCGCTTCCGCTTTACGCGCCTACTTTCACTATCGCGGCGCTTGCGGCAATGATGTCCATGCGCTCAAGGGCGTTATCGTATTACCCGCCCATTGGAGTTTGGCGTCGTTGCCGAGGTCGCTTTCCGATGATGAAGTCGATCGCCTGCTCAATGCCTTCCCCCCGGAACTGCCCTCATGTCGGCGGGCTTACGCGATGGTCCGTTGCGCGCTGGATCTGGGGTTGCGTGCCAGCGAAATTGCCAAGCTCGCCTTGACCGACATCGACTGGCAAGCGGGCACGGTAACCTTACGGAGTACCAAATCGCGCCGCGAGGATAGCCTACCGCTGCCAATAGCCACCGGCGAGGCGATTGCCGACTACCTGCGCTACGAACGGCCACGGACGACCAATCAGGCGGTTTTTGTGCGCCGTCTTGCGCCATACGATGTCCCCATCAGCCCTGACGCGGTACACCGTCTTATCCGGGATGCTTATCAGCGCATTGGACTTCAGCACGGTAGGACCCATGCCCTTCGCCATACCCTGGCACGCCAGCTATTGGAACAGGGTAGCTCGTTGAAGGAAGTGGCCGATATACTCAGGCACCGTTCACTCGACACCTCGCTGATTTATGCCAAGCTCGACAGCCGGCGACTTTCGGCCGTAGCACTGCCTTGGCCGGGGAGCGCAGCATGAACGCGCCCACCAACATGCAATCAAGGGTCCAGGATTATCTGGATGAACGCCGTCGTCTTGGCTTCCAACTGAAGTCTGCCGGCCGGACTTTGATGAACTTTGCCCAGTTCGTGGATGCGGTGGATCAGCCCTGCCCGCCGCTGACTTCGGACGTCATGATTGACTGGGCACGGCAGGATAAACAGGGATGCCATAGCCCCGCGACGTCGGCACGGCGGTTCAAACTGTTGCGACCATTTGCCCGTTATCTGCAGCAGTTCGAACCGGCAACAGCTATGCCGGACGAAGCCGTTTTTGGCTCGATTCCGGGCTGGCTGATGCCGCATATCTATCGTGACCAAGAGGTCATTGATCTGCTCGCAGCGGCACGTGGATTTGGCCCCATCGGAGACTTGCGTGCCGCCACTTACGAAACGCTATTCGGGTTGATTGCCTCAACCGGGCTGCGGTTGTCCGAGGCGGTTCATCTTCTTGATGTGGACGTGGACTTACTGCTCGGCCTGCTGACCGTTCGGCAAACCAAGTTCAACAAGTCCCGCCAGTTGCCGTTGCATCCAAGTACGACAGCCGCCTTGCTGCGCTACCGGCAGCTCCGTCATCAGCATGTCCAGGAACGTCCAGAAGCGCCGTTTTTCGTAGGCACGCGCGGCAAACATCTGGGGGAAAAACTGAGTTTGCGCCAAGTCGATCGCGTTTTCAACGGGCTACGTAAGCAACTGGGCTGGATCAACCGCGGCGCCCACGATGCCCCGCGCATCCACGATCTTCGGCATACCTTCGCGGTACGACGCGTGCTGCTTTGGCACGAACAGGGCACTGACATTGATCAGGCGATGCTGGCACTGTCCACCTACATGGGGCATGCGAAGATATCGCATACCTACTGGTATTTGACGGCAGTTCCGGAACTGATGGCGGTGGCGGCAAGGAAATTCGAGCAGTTTGCGCAGGTCAAGGAGGTGGACTATGTCCAGTAGACCACCCGGCGCAGAACCATCAGTCTCTTTTCCAGCACTGGTTCAGGAGTTTTTCACTCATTACCTCGTCGAGCAACGTGCGCTTAGTCCCCGAACCGTGGCAGGCTATAGGGATGCTTTCATACTATTCTTGACGTTTGCCCACCAACATCTGGGCACATGGCCGGCGGCGTTGAAACTGGCCGACATCACGCCGGCGTTGATCCTGGCTTTCCTGGATTATTTGGAGCAGGAGCGACACAACAGCGTATGTAGCCGCAACGCCCGGCTCGCGGCGTTACGGGCATTTCTAAAATTCGCCTCACACCGCGATCCATCTGCCTTACAGAGTATTGAAAAAGCTTTGGCCGTGCCCATGAAACGCTTCGAGCACCCCAAACTGGAATTTCTTTCACGGGAAGAGATGCTCGCAATAATCGGGTCACCCGGAACGAGTTGGATTAGCCGGCGCGATCATTTATTACTGGGGTTACTTTACAATACGGGGGCGCGGGTATCGGAAATTATCAATGTGAAAGTGGCGGATATCGTGTTTGACGGCGTGGCCTGCGTTCATTTGCATGGCAAAGGGCGAAAGCACCGTGCGGTGCCATTATGGAAATCGACGATACAGGAAATCCGGGCGTGGTTGCGATTGAATCCACAAATGGGAGAAGATTCGGCCTTGTTGCCCAACCGCGATGGGCAAGCAATGACACGGAATAATGTCGCTCAGCGTGTGAGTCTGGCGGCAACCGCGGCCTCAAAAACGAACACCAGTTTGTCCGGACGTCACATTTCTCCGCACTGCATTCGCCACGCATCAGCGATGCACCTGCTGCAGTCCGGAGTCGATATCAGCGTGATCGCATTGTGGCTGGGACACGAAAACCCGAAAACCACATACATGTATGTCGAAGCCGATTTGTCGATGAAAGAACGGGCACTGGCCAGACTTCAGGATCCCGGTATGAAAGCACTCCGGTATCACGCTCCGGATTCCCTGCTCCAGTTCTTGAAATCGCTGTAATTATGCAAAGCTCGCGAGCGGGATTGATGCTTCTAACCCAGGCTGCATCTCGCTCGCCGCAATGCACTGTGCATAAAAGGACACTTGTCATAATGGCCGTTGAACTAAACCGCTGACGCGGTGGCAGTTCACCTCAGCATTGCGGTTAATGACTCTGTTGGGTTGACTCAGAAAAACGGTTACCTTGGAAATCAGGGAATGTTCCC
>JBAQEN010000310.1:0-1792 GCA_049286765.1 Methylococcaceae bacterium | reverse complement strand
GGATATTGCCGATATGATTATTCAATTTATTGAAAAACGCTTTGAGACCTTGGAAACAACAAAAGACAAATCACCTACCCGTACCCGTACCCGTGGCAAAGGCTAATTCAGTGTATCAGCTCAGGTTTGTTCACAGTTGTGTGGCTACTAGCCAGATCTATTCAATCAATCCGGCACAGTTCCGTATAAATTCATCCAAATATAGCTAACAATCTGATATAAGTATTACAATTGCTTTTTGATTAAAATATTGCCTAAACTCTTTCCCGCACAAGGAGCATGAATGAAACTTCCCATAACCGGCGGTTGTCTTTGTGGATTGGTTAGATATGAAATTTCAGCTGAACCTGTCGCCTGCGTGAATTGCCATTGCAGAACATGTCAAAAAGCAACCGGGGCGCCTTATTTGGCCGTTATGTTTGTGCCTGCATCTGCTCTTGCAATAAGAGGAAACTATAAGGAATATGCAACTATTGCTGCAAGCGGAAATATTCTGTACCGTGCTTTTTGCCCCAAATGCGGAACCTCGTTGTTTGGAAGAAACAGTCACTTTACTAAAATCAGACCCGTCGCTGCGGCAACCCTTGATGAACCGGCTATCTTCAAACCTCAGAAAGATATGTGGGTAGTAGATGCCCAGCCTTGGGATGTTATGAATCCTGACCTGCCTAAATATGATGGAAATTTCTGGCAGTAACTTAAGGCAAAGCACCTTGATTAATTTTATTGTTTTTATGGAAAACACCTATGCACTCTGAACTTAGCACAATTGAAATTCAGCCTACATCAGCTCACCTGTATTCAATAATATGGCTGCACGGATTGGGTGCGGATGGGCATGATTTTGAAAGCATTGCTCACGAACTGCATTTAAATGCCGAGCCTGGCATCCATTTTATTTTTCCCAACGCGCCTGTTCAGCCTATCACCATTAATGGCGGTATGCAGATGCGTGCCTGGTACGATATTTTGGAGATGTCAATGGAGCACAAAGTTGATATAGCGGGGATATATCAGTCAGCAAAATTGATTGGGCGACTTATAGAACAGGAAATGGATAAAGGTATCCCGTCCGCACACATTTTACTCGCAGGGTTTTCTCAAGGAGGCGTGATTGCGCTGCATGCAGGGTTAAGATACCCGTACAAACTGGCAGGAATTATTGCATTATCGAGTTATTTACCGGCCTTGGAACAATTAAAAACTGAACGCTCGACCGCTAACAGCGCCACGCCGATTTTTATGGGGCACGGCATACTGGATTCAGTTGTTGCCATTGAATCGGGTAAAGCCGCATTTAATGCGCTTCATGTCCTTGAATTTAACGTTGAATGGCATGATTATCTAATGGAGCACTCCGTATGCATTGAAGAACTAGGACATATTTCAACGTTCATTAATAACATTTTCAGTTAGCACTCTCATTAAAAAATACGGTAAAGCTATGACAGATTTGTTGTTGATAAAGAGTTTTTAATACAACGCCCTGGAATCCATTACAAACCATTTTGAAACAGACGCAAAAAAAAGGGTATGCCGGTTCCGGCATACCCCTTCACTAAAGTCAAAAACCTAGGCCTTTACTGCATCGACTATTTCATTAAACGCTTCAACCCTTGTTTTACCAGTCTTGACCAAATCAACACCTATATCGACAAGCATTTTGCAAAGTCCGGGTGTTTTGTAAACAATCAAACATAAATAACCAACACCCGGAATGGCAATCAAAGCCCCGATAAAACCATGAATACCTACAACACCCATCAATTTTATAAGCAATGCAATTACATCC
>JBAQEN010000309.1:0-4138 GCA_049286765.1 Methylococcaceae bacterium | reverse complement strand
GCTAAAGCCGCTCCCACACATCTCACAACTTTTGACGAATGGATAAAATAGATCGCCGCATTATCAATACCCTGCAAGACGGTTTTCCTATCTGTGACGCGCCTTATCAACAGGTTGCAATACAACTGGGACTATCCGAACAGGCGCTTATTGACCGGCTGCAGGCACTGCTGGATAACGGCACTCTCACCCGCTTCGGTCCGCTTTATCATGCCGAACTGATGGGCGGCGCCTTAACGTTGGCTGCGGTTAAAGCGCCGCCGGAACACTTTGATGAAATCGCCGGCATCATCAATGCCTTCACTGAAGTGGCGCATAATTACGCGCGTAACCATGCGCTTAACATGTGGTTTGTCATTGCGACTGAAACGCCTGAACAAATCCAGCAAACCATCACTGCGATAGAACAACAGACCGGCCTGACTGTCTACAACATGCCCAAAATCAACGAATATTTTGTTGGCTTAAAACTGGAAGCCTGATGGTCACACTTGATGAAACAGACCTGGCAATTATGCGTGCAACCCAGGCAGGCTTGCCGCTAACCCCGCGACCCTACCAACGTATTGCCGAGCAACTGGGTCTGACTGCTGAAGAGGTTATGAAGCGCATGGCGGCAATGCAGAAACAAGGCATTATTCGTCGCATCGGCGCTGTACCCAATCACTATAAGCTGGGTTATCGTTTTAACGGCATGACCGTATGGAATGTCAACGACAGAATCATTGACGAGCTGGGCCAAAAAGTCGGGCGACTGGAGTTTGTCAGCCATTGTTACCACCGTCCACGCCATCTGCCCGAATGGCCTTATAACCTGTTTGCCATGGTCCACGGCAAAAGCCAGGAAGAGGTTGATAACCAGATTCAGCAGATTGCTGAACTACTCGATGGATGGTTGCAGGAATATGACGTGCTATATAGCACAAAAATTCTGAAAAAAACCGGTTTTAGAAGTAGAAACGATCCGTAGGTCTTTAAAGGCTTGCAACTTTAGACGGGGCAGTTTGAGTAAGCCGCTCATAATGACAACGATGTTTTTCATCATCATTAAGTTGGCAGCCCAGACAACGGTTGATAGACCGAAGTCGCTTTGCAAAGACGATCATTTATCGCCCGCCATGCTTCTGTTTCAGGTGGCTGTTCCACCAGAATCATATCCAGTGGCAAACTATCCAGCTCACGCAATGATGCATATAAGGCTTGTGCATAATCCTCTGCTTGTTCTGGCATACGGATAATCCGGGTTAGCCTGTTCTCTATCGGATCTGATTGATACGCCAGTATGCCTATTTTTTTATCAAGAAAGGTTAGCTCGTGAATCATTTCCGGCAAACGGTCAGCGGTGCAAAGCAAGGCTACTGTTACCGGGGCATAGTGAACCGCCATCATTCCAGGTGCGCGCATACCTGATTGGTTTGATTGCTCCGATTGTTGTGATGCAATTATTAATTCAGTCTGTAAAACCGCTTCAATATCGAGCCGGGTAATTTGACCGGGCCGCAGCAACCTTGGCCTGTTTCCGCTCAAATCAACAATGGTTGATTCAACACCTACCTGGCAAGCACCACCATCGAGAATGAGATCAACAGCATTGCCGAGTTCTTCTGCGACATGCTCAGCCTGAGTCGGGCTAATCCGGCAGAAACGGTTAGCTGAGGGTGCGGCAATTCCGCCACCGAATGCTTGTAACAAACGTAAAGCTACCGGATGATCAGGCATACGCAAACCGACCGTGTTCTGGCCTCCGGTAACTACCAGCGGTACTTCGGGTCTTTTGTTCAATATCAGTGCCAGCGGTCCAGGCCAGAAACGAGCCGCCAACTGCTGTGCAGCGTCAGGCACTGTCAGCGCCCAATCGTTAAGGCAGTCAACACTGGGAATATGGACAATGAGCGGATGGTCGGCAGGCCTCCCTTTGGCTTGGAAAATACGCCGAACAGCATCAGGATTGGAAGCGTCAGCGCCCAAACCGTAGACTGTCTCGGTTGGAAACGCTACCAGACGACCTTGCCGCAATAAATTCGCCGCGTAATCAATGGCGGCATCATCTGCAAAAACAGGTTTCATAATGCAATCTTTAGTTCAGGCATCGGCACCAATCTCGATCAATACTTCATCGGGATTCACCGCATCGCCCTTGATAACGTAAAGCGCTTTGACAATACCGGCTATCGGCGCAGTAATTTCAGTTTCCATTTTCATGGCTTCGGTCACCAATACGCCCTGCCCCGCCAGCACCTGCTGGCCTTCCTTGACCATCACCTCAAGAATATTGCAAGGCATGCTGGCCACAACATCGCCTGGCGATGAAGGGCGCGGGCGCTTGCTGGCAATCGTACTTTTAACTGCACCCTGGGCGCCGCCATCCAGAACAATCTCGTCCAGCGTTTCCACAACAATATCTTCAGGCACGCCATCTACGGTGAAATAAAAATGCCGCAACATCTGATTTTTCGGACCTGCTCCAGTCACTTTGACATGATAGGATTCGCCATGCAATGCTACATTAAATTCTGTCGGCGCTTTTTTGACGCCGTCGTCCCTTATTGATTCCAATTCCAGCGGTTCAGGCACCAGATTGCCTGTTGAACGTTGTTCAAGAAATTGCTTGCCTACTTCTGGAAACAGCGCATAACTGAGTACATCTTCATCGTTTTTTGCCAGGAACCCTATTTCATGGCGCAACGATTCAAACTCGGGCTTAAGCAGATCAGCTGGCCGGCAATCAATCAGCTCTTCCTTGCCTATTGCCCGCTTTTGCAGTTCGCTATCCACGGGTGCCGGCGCTTTACCATAGCCGCCCTGCAGGTAGCGTTTGACTTCATTGCTAATGGTTTCATAGCGCTTTCCGGTTAATACGTTCAGCACAGCCTGGGTCCCGACTATCTGTGAAGTTGGCGTGACCAGCGGCGGATAACCCAGATCTTTACGGACTTCAGGGATTTCTTTATAGACTTCGCCAATCCGGTCCAGCGCATTTCTTTCGCGCAGTTGATTCGCCAGATTGGAGATCATGCCGCCGGGTACTTGAAAAATATGCACCTGTGTGTCAATACCGGTAAATTCACTTTCAAAACGGCGATATTTTTTCCGAACCCCAGCAAAGTAACTGTTTACCGCTTGCAATTTATCCAGATCCAGACCCGTGTCATAGCTCGTACCACGTAGCGCCGTTACCAGGCTTTCAGTAGGTGGATGGCTGGTGCCGCCAGACCAGGAGGACAATGCGGTATCGATATGCTGACAGCCCGCTTCAATGGCTTTCAGTTGACACATTTCTGCCAAACCCGATGTCGCATGACAATGTAAATGCAGCGGCAGGTCGATCTCATCCTTAAGCGCTTTAATCAGTGCGCTGGTGGTGTAGGGTGTCAGCAATCCCGCCATATCCTTGATAGCAATGGAGTCGCAGCCCAGAGCTGCCAGTTCTTTACCGAGCGTAACAAAGCTGGTAATATTATGCACTGGACTGGTAGTATAACAAATAGTGCCTTGGGCATGTTTGCCGGCTTCTTTGGTGACCTGGATAGCGGTTTTTAAATTGCGGATATCGTTTAAAGCATCAAAAATACGGAACACATCGATGCCTTTTTCGGCTGCCTTCAGCATGAACATCCGCACCACATCGTCGGAATAATGACGATAACCCAGCAGATTTTGCCCCCGTACCAGCATTTGCAGGGGGGTGTTCGGCAATGCAGCTTTTAATTTGCTCAAGCGATCCCACGGATCTTCTTTCAGAAATCGCAGACACGCGTCAAACGTTGCCCCGCCCCAGCATTCCAGCGACCAGTAACCTATATCATCAAGCATGGCACAGGCCGGCAGCATATCCTCGGTACGCATCCGGGTTGCAATCAGCGATTGATGCGCATCACGCAATATAACGTCGGTAATATAAACTTTTTGCATTGGTTTTTCCTGTGTCACAAACCGGTATGAGCCGCGATAACAGCGGCGATAACGCTTGCCAGCACTTCAGGCCGTGGTTTATTTGAATAATTGACGAGTTCGGGATATTTTTCGACAAATCCGGTATTGAACATGCCTGAACAAAACTCGGGATGTCTCAGGATTTCCAGATAATAAGGAATCGTTGTTTTAATCCCGAACAGCCCCATATCACGCAAGGCCCGCT
>JBAQEN010000308.1:0-2445 GCA_049286765.1 Methylococcaceae bacterium | reverse complement strand
GTCAGATACTGCATCATAAACTGACCACCCACGGGGATGATCATGCGGCCACCGGGTTTTAACTGTTTTATTAATGGCGGCGGTATATGGCTTGCCACCGCAGTGACAATAATACCGTCAAAAGGCGCCGCTGTTTCCCAGCCGTAATAACCATCGCCGGTTCGGGTATGAACAGTATTGTAACCAGTCCGTTTAAGATTTCCGGCCGCGGCTGCAGCCAGCGCTTCAACAATTTCCATCGTGTAGACGCTATCGACAAGTTCGGCAAGAATCGCCGCCTGATACCCCGAGCCGGTGCCGATCTCCAGAACCCGGTCAGTTTTGTTCGGCTTGAGCAGATCGGTCATAATCGCGACGATATAGGGCTGGGAAATGGTCTGCCCATAACCGATAGGGAGCGGCCTGTTTTCATAAGCGTAGTCACGTTGGTCATCGGGTACAAATTCATGTCTTGGCACTTTGCCAATGGCATCGAGAACCCGCTTATCAAGCGTTCCCTGATCCAGAAAAGCTTGGGTCCTGACGACATCGTCCTTAATGATAAGGACCAATTCACCGCGTTGCTGCTGAAAAATATCTTCGGCTATGACATGACTGGAAAACAACAGCAAAATAAGGCCGATGACAATAAGCCAAAAAACAATATGCTTTATTCTTTTCATTTTCGCAATCTCCTGATTTTTGCCTGATAGCCACCCTTCGACAGGCTCAGGGCGAACGGAATTGTGTAGAATTTATTTACTTTTCCCGTTCGTGGTGAGCCCTTCGTCTACACTCAGGAGAGCCCTGTCGAACCACATACATCCTTTTTGCAATTCTCTTGACTGATTCTGATTTGAATCATGTGACAATCTGTAGAAGTGTTTGTTCGAAAATATGATTTTTTTAACACTTGCCAGCCTCACAGGTTAAGTTTATTGTTGAAACTTCAGTAACTGAATCCGGATTTATTGCACCGGGATTTATAAGGATGTTGCAATCGCAATTTCGCCAGTAACTCTCACCCTGTGGAGTAATTTATGAATTCAATTAATCAGTCTGTTTTTATCCGCTTAATAGTTCTAGTTTTCAGCGGCTTTTATATGACAGCCGCTTTATCCGCCGAAGGAGAACTCAAAATGACTTTACTACTCAAATCAGCCGACTTTTCCCACCAGGGTGAAATCCCAAAAATATTTACTTGCGACGGCGATGACAGTTCGCCGTCTTTAAGCTGGACAGGGCTTCCGCAAAACACCAAAAGCCTGGTGCTGATCGTCGATGATCCCGATGCGCCAAATCCGGCCAAACCCAAAATGACCTGGGTACACTGGCTGCTTTACAACATTCCTCCGACGGTTACGGAACTGCCCAAAGCTGTCGCGGCCAGCGCGTTACCGTTCGGCACACTACAAGGCAAAAACGACTGGAAGCGAACCGGCTATGGCGGCCCCTGCCCGCCTATTGGCCGGCACCGTTACTTTCATAAACTCTACGCACTGGATATTGAATTGCCTGATCTGCATCATCCCAATAAGGCCCAGCTGGAAATGGCGATGGCAGGACATATTATCGGCCAAGCAGAACTGATCGGCACTTATCAACGTTAGGCAGGGTGGACAGAAAACGACTGCCCGTACTTGGCTTTATAGGGCTGCTGATGTTTTGCAGCGGCTGCGCTTACCAGCATAAGGTAACGGTAGAATACCCAATCTGGGGCGAAGAGCATTATCTGAATTCCGATGACACCGGTTCAATACGACATATGCAGATTCTCACGCCTGCACAGCCGGTTTCCGCCCGAGCCTGCTTGCTGATTGTACACGGCATGAACGAGCATATCGGCCGTTATCATGATATCGCCCGATATTTTGCGGATCGTTTTATCGTCGCGGGCATGGATATGACAGCGCATGGCTTGAGCAATCCGGTGCTGCTAATGGCGCATCAAAATATCGAGTCCGGTGCATCGGCCTACGATGCCGGACATGCTTATCTGGAGCAGGCGCAACTTCGCGATTTGCAGCCGATGCGCAATGATCTGGAACAGGCCTTGGGCTACCTGATCAAGCGCTGCGACCAACTTTCAGGCAGTAACCCCCGTCCCGTTTTTATTCTGTCGCACAGCCTCGGATCACTGGTGAGCGCTTCCTATTTGCTTCAAACAAAAAATGAGGCTTTAAAATCAAGAATAAAAGGCATCATTCTCAGTGGCCCGGCTTTTTCTGTTACCGAAGTTCCGGGCTGGCGCGGCTGGTTTCAGAATCCGTTTATCGCGTTTACTTTCCATACCCACGAACACTTTCTCAATCCGCACGACGAACCCTTACCGCTATTGCTGTTCAATCAGTTCCTTGCCTTGATCACTGTCCCCCTTCAAGACGGCATCATTGAACTGGTATCGCTGCCCGGTCTGCGCAACTTGTTTTCGCCGGTAGTCCCGCCTTGGGTAGAACAGTACCTGAG
>JBAQEN010000307.1:0-2365 GCA_049286765.1 Methylococcaceae bacterium | reverse complement strand
GAGCATTGGTTTACTCCTATCAAAACGGCGATCACGAAGTATATAAACGTCTGGTTGTCAGTCAGGACAAAAAACAGTTACTGGGCGCAGTGCTGGTGGGTGACGCTTCCGGTTACAGCACCTTATTACAATATTGCCTGAACGGTATTGGTCTTCCGGAAAATCCCGATGCGCTGATTTTACCTCCCCGTTCAGATGAATCGGTCGGTTTAGGACCGGATGCTTTGCCACTATCGGCACAAATCTGTTCTTGTTATGATGTCACTAAAGGCGCTGTTTGTCAGGCGATTGAAGCGGGCTGCACCACTATCGGCGCATTAAAAGCAGAAACCAAGGCATCGACAGGCTGTGGCGGCTGTGCAGCCTTACTAAAATCAGTCATGAACTCGGAGCTGGCAAAACATGGCTTTGAAGTTAATACCGACATTTGTGAGCATTTTTCCTATACCCGGCAGGATTTATACAACCTCATTATGGTAGAAGAGATCAGAACCTTTGATGATTTACTGGAAAAACATGGTAAAGGTAGAGGCTGTGAGATTTGTAAACCTGCAGTCGGTTCCATTCTGGCTTCCTACTGGAATGACTATATCCTGAAAACAGAGCATTTGGGTCTTCAGGACACCAATGATACGTTTTTGGCCAATATGCAGAAAGACGGCACCTATTCAGTGGTACCGCGCATCACCGGTGGCGAAATCAGCCCCGATATGCTGATTGCTCTGGGTCAGGTAGGCAAGAAATACAAACTTTATACGAAAATTACCGGCGGTCAGCGAGTAGATCTATTTGGCGCGCGCGTCGATCAATTACCGCATATCTGGAAAGAACTCATCGCTGCAGGATTTGAATCCGGTCATGCTTACGGAAAATCTTTACGCACGGTCAAATCCTGTGTCGGCAGCACCTGGTGCCGCTTTGGCGTAGATGACAGTGTCAGCTTGGCAATAGAACTGGAAAACCGCTATAAAGGCTTACGTTCGCCACATAAAATCAAATTTGCCGTTTCCGGATGCACGCGTGAATGCGCTGAAGCACAGGGTAAGGATGTCGGCGTTATAGCAACTGAAACCGGCTGGAATTTATATGTCTGCGGCAATGGCGGCATGAAACCGCGTCATGCGGATTTATTCGCCACCAGCCTCGATAAAGAAACCTTGATTAAGTATATCGACCGTTTCTTAAGTTTTTATGTGCGCACTGCCGACCGTCTGCAACGCACATCGGTATGGATGGAAAACATGGAAGGCGGCCTGGATTATCTGAAGTCTGTCATCATTGATGACAAACTGGGTTTGGGTGAGCAGTTAGAGCAACAAATGCAGCATATCATTGATACCTATCATTGTGAATGGAAAACCACTATTGAAGATGAATCAAAATTAAAACGCTTCCGGCACTTTATTAACAGTGACCAACCGGATGATAATGTGGTGTTTGTCGAAGAACGTGGACAGCTCCGTCCCGCTGATGAAGAAGAGCGGAAACATTTTAAACTCGTGGAGGTAGCGTAATGGCTCAGTGGCAAAACGTTTGCAGTGTTGATGACTTACAACCTGATTCAGGAGTTTGCGCATTGGTTGCAGGTCAACAAGTGGCTATTTTTTATATGCCAAAAAATAAAACCGTTTATGCCATTAATAATTACGACCCTTTCGGCAATGCCAATGTATTATCGCGTGGAATAATCGGGGATATTAAAGGCCAGCCCGTTGTAGCTTCGCCTTTGTACAAACAACATTTCAATCTGCAAACGGGTGTCTGTCTTGAAGATGAAACGGTAAAAATACCCGCTTATGCCGTTCGCATAGAAAACGGCAGCGTTCAAGTCAGCATTACGGAGTAGATCTATGAATTATAACTATTATATTGCTGATGTTTTCACCCGGCAGCTTTTCAATGGCGCCCAGATTGCGGTTTTCCCCCATGCGGAGGGTTTGAGCAATGAACAAATGCGCCTGCTTGCCAGAGAGTTAAATTTAACGGCGACGTCATTTGTTTTTCATCCTGACAATGAAAGTACAACACGAAAGATGCGCATATTTTCACCGCTGGGTGAAATAGATTTCGCAGGCCATCCCATTATAGCGACCGCGTATGTTCTGGGTATCTCCGGCGACATTAACCTGACCGAAACAATTACGCCTGTCATATTTGAACAGAACGTAGGACCGATTGAAGTCAATATTACTGCTGAACAGGGAAGACCTGTTTTTGTTCAATTTAGCCGTAAAGTTTCATCGATAGTTGACCGGTTTGCGCCCACCGATGAAGAACTGGCCGGTTTTTTATCCATCCAGCAATCGGAACTCGATCACAAGAAATACTCACCCCGCCTGGTTTCCTGCGGAGTTCCCTACCTGAT
>JBAQEN010000306.1:0-9579 GCA_049286765.1 Methylococcaceae bacterium | reverse complement strand
AACATTTGCGGGATCTTTTGGCAATTTTTCTTTTAATACACCCAGAAGGGGCTCCCGGTTGCGGGATCCAGCCCAAGCCACATATTCGCTTAATGGATGTGGATCTAAAGGTGGTTTTTCCTGGTTCATTGTTTACTCCTCATTATTGTTATGTGCATTCAAGTAAAAGCAAATGCCATGCCACTAAATGAAAATAATATTTAATATAAATTACAATGAGTTGATTTTTAATCATTGCCGGGATAGAGAAGTTGTGCTTCAATTGGTGAAAATTTATTTCAAAGTTAGCTCATGAACAATAATCCTCTTTCCGATGTAACGCCGGTTTTTTTTCTGCAAACATTCATTCTTGAGCTGATGCATGCTAGCGAACAACAGGGACAAAAGCACTGCGAGCAATTGATCGAACATATAGCTAAAACCGCCGGATGCTTTTTTGAAGAAACTTATCGAGAAGAGACTCATAAAAGTGAACAGCTCGACAGTGAAAGCTATATCGAGCTGATACTCGGCCTAAAAAACAATATTGGCGGTAAATTTTCATTGGCTTCCAGCAATCAGGACTGTATTACGGTTACCAATTCCTGCTGTCCATTCGGCGACCGGGTTAGCAATTTTCCGGAATTATGCAGAATGACTTCCAGTGTATTTGGGGGTATCGCAGCTAGAAACTTCGGCTATGCCAAAGTTGAAATCAAAAAAAGCATAGCCCGCCACGATGGTAAGTGTGAAGTATGTATTTACACCAATCCGAATGCAGCCAAAGGACATGCCGGCATGGAATACACCGATACAACGCCCGTCAAGGAAATTGAGGATATCAATGAATTACATTCCCGTATTGAAGCCAGCATGCAACAGCTTTGGCACACACAAAGCAGGCAACCTTCAAAAAAACATCAGCCCCCGGCGATAATAGCTAAATCACCGATGATGCAGAAAATACTGCAATCCATTGAAGTTATTGCGCCTACCCAGGCAACGGTGTTAATTCAGGGTCAAACCGGTGTCGGCAAAGAATTGATTGCGCGAGCCATACATGCGATGAGCGATCGCTGCCGGAAGCCATTTATTCCCATTAACTGCGGCGCCATTCCTGAAAGCCTGATCGAGAGCGCCTTGTTTGGACATGAAAAAGGCGCTTTTACCGGCGCCATAGAAGTACATCAGGGCTATTTTGAACGGGCTGAAGGCGGTACTCTGTTTCTGGATGAAGTCGATTCATTGTCTCCTGCAGCACAAACCCGCTTGCTTCGTGTGATTCAGGAAGGTGAGCTGGAACGAGTTGGCGGCAAACAAACATTTGCAGTTGATCTAAGAATAATCTCGGCGACCAATCAAAATCTGGAAGATCTTGTTAAACAAGGTTTGTTTCGCAATGACTTATATTACCGAATCAACGTAGTCCGTTTAAGTATTCCCCCGTTGGCCGAACGGCCGGAAGATTTACCTTATCTTGTGCAATTGATTATTCAGCGTCTGAACAAGAAATATAACAAAGCCGTTGAATCAGTCAGCCGTGAAGTCATGCAGAAAATTCGCGCATATTCTTGGCCAGGCAATGTCCGCGAGCTGGAAAACATCCTTGAACGCAGCCTTTTGTTTGCCAGCGGCAAGGAGATGACCGAGCTGGATTTAGAGCTTCCGGCCAAATCCAAAAGCGTTGATGAATGGAAGGGCATAAAAGGACAGACCATCTCCAGGATTGAACAATCATTTCTTGAAATGGCTTTAAAACAGCATCAGGGCGATATAAAAAGAGTTGCTGAAAACATGGGTATTACATCGCGTGCTGTTTATACCAAACTGAAAAAATATGAGATTAATTTGGCTGATTACAGGAGCTCCAATTGAAAATTGCTGCATCGAAAGGATATTGGCATTATCGAGAGTCGTCTACAAAGTGAACCCTGATTTACATTGAACTCAGTGATTTTAATGTAATATTTAAATATAGGTGTTGCAGATGGAGTAAACTTTCTTGGCTCCTTACGGTCATTTAATCAGATTAAAGCTAAATATAGAGGTCGCAATTATGGAATGGCAACTTATTTTAAAAACATCATTTTTCTTGCTTTGGCCTTTGCTATTAATGGGCGCAATTATTTTAAGTAAAAAATATCGTAAGAATAAAGGTTCCGGAAAAAGCTTGTGGCACCATTGATAAATAATATTCAAGGCCGGATGTTAAAGAAATTTTAGTACTTCGATCAATCAGACCGTACACAGGCGGGACAACTGAGTTTCAATCATGCTGACCGCAACGGCGACGCCGTTGTGTTCCAGCATTTTCAGGCTGTAGCTTTTCGCGTTATTGGTCAGCTTTTCCGACCTCAGTACTTTTTGTATGGCTTTTGCCAGGCTGAGCGCATTCGCTTTTCTGGCGGGCAACGGAGCGAAGGCCAAGCCTAGAGTTTGCAACTGATGACCCCAGAACAATTGCTCGTCTATAAACGGCACGACGATTGATGGACAACCGCTGAGCGTGGCGGCATGCGTCGTGCCTGCGCCGCCGTGATGCACGACCGCCGCGCAATGCCGGAATAACGGTTGGTGCGGATGTTTACCGATAAAATAGAGCTTATCCTCGCGGCTATCTGCCGGATAACGTTCCGAGCTGGTTTGGATGATTGCCCGGCAACCGGCCATATGCGCCGCTTCGATAAATAAATCCATGCTCCATTCGGGAGCGACCTGCTGCAAACTGCCGAAAGTCATATATACCGGGGGCTCGCCTTCATCAAGAAAGTTTTGTACGGACTGTGGAATTGGCCAGTGCTGTGCGTCTTCAGTCAGATTTAAAAAACCGCAAACACGGTTGTTGGGCGCCCATTCCTGATTAAATGGACAAAATAACTCATCAACAGCCACTAAATTAAGTTGTTGCGAGGTAAAAAGTCCGGTCAGAATGTTTTCGACAGGTGCTTCGCCTTCCGCCAGCCATAATCGCATTATAGGTTTCTTGAGCGCCAGGTTGAAAATCCAATCCAGCACTTTCCACGATAGTTTATTCAGAAACGCGCCGAGATTGGGAAAGTGAAACGGCGCTTGCGTAAACGAAGGAATAGCGGCGTGGCAAAACGTCACAGTAAAATGCGGCTTGCGTTGCCGGATTGCCGCCAGTTTTAACGGATACAGAAAATGATGCCCGATCACGCAGTCGTTATCATGCACTAATTGTTTTGCCGTTTCGTATAGGGTTTGTTCGTAAGGAAATAATGCTTCGTCCAGCAATGCCCTGAGCCACTTTAGGGTGTTCATGCGCAATGTGCGCTGGGCAAAACCCTGTATGTCGAAGTCTATGTGCCGGGGGATTTGCAGATACCGGATGTTTAGATCGGCGCAGACGTCCGTATAATCCTTATTGTCTATGCTGGTGACGGCCAGAGTGACACTATGTCCGGCTTTCTGCAAACCCTGCGCCAGGGCCAGCAACGGCCGTATATCGCCGTTTGAACCCCAGGTTTGTATGCCGATTTTCACGATTTTCTTACCAGGGCAGGGTAGAGCCGTCGTATTTTAAAAAGCCGCCGCTCTGGGCAAGGGTGAATCGGGTAATAACATTACGCATGCCGGCAATGCTTTGCTGTGTCTCGATCAGCGCATCCGGTCCCCCCATGTCGGTTTTAACCCAGCCCGGATGCAAAACGAGAACTCCGATTCCCTGTTCTTTGAGATCGATCGCAAGACTTTTCATCGCAGCATTCAGCGCCGCTTTGCTGGTGCGGTACAAGATGCTGCCGCCGCTACTGTTATCGGCTATACTACCCATTTGACTCGAGATCGATACCAGCAGTTTTTTATCGCCGTGTAATAGGTGCGGCAAAAACGCTTCCGCCATTTTTACCGGCGCTTGGGTGTTGACTGTGAATGTTTGCGTCCAGGCAGCGTAATCCAGATGCCCGAAACCATGATGAGGACCGCCGTAAATACCGGCGTTGTTGATAAGAACATCGATGGCGGTATCCTGTAATTCTGCCGCCAGCTTATCGATTTGCGAAAAATCCGAGACATCCAGCGGAAAAACACGCACTTGAGGCGTGCCGGTCAACTTACCGGCCGTTTCCGGATTTCTGCAACAGGCCAAAACTTGCCAGCCTTCAGCTGCATATTGCTTGCAGAATTCCAATCCTAAACCCCGGCTTGCACCGGTAATCAATACTGTAGCCATTTTTTCCTCGCATTATATTCTTCGGGCGACAATGCCCAGGAAGTTTTTACCTTAAAAGGGCTGGTGCTGTAAAGTTTTTACCGTGAAATCGCAATGGATTGTTGCTAATTTTATGATTGTATACGTTGGGCGCAAAAGTTTTCCGTTTTGCGCCACAACAAAGCCAAACATTCAGGTGCGATACGGCTAACGCCTCACACCTACAGATTGTGTCTTACTGAGTTGGATTTGCAGTTGCAGGGCTATCTGAAAATGGCTTATTTGCTGGCCAACGATGAAGAGAAAACATTATGTTGAGTTGATGGGGCTGGAGGATGATCACTTGTTGGGAGTTTTGATGGGCGGCGAGTTGGAAGCGGAAGCAAGGGAGGTGAATTTTTTTGGTTGAGAAGATAAGGGCGAAGATTAAAACGTTTGTGGCAGCTAGGGTTAAGGGTTACTATTGTATGCCGTGAATATCTACGGGTTGGATTTCTCATGTTTTTTGATGAAGCTACCGGTATTTATTTTAGGACGTACTAAATCTATACAAGCAAATGAAATTGCAGTGATTTTTAATTTTTATAAATTATTAGGCAAACAAATGATGCAATATTTTGCGTCTATTAGGATGTCTAATTATAGTTAGGTGTGAATAGTGAAAAATCCATTCGGCCTGAAAGACGGAAAGCTAGTTACAGTACAGAATGTCGAACGTGGACTAACGTGTGGTTGTGTATGTCCTGCATGCAAGGAACCTTTACAGGCACATAAAGGAAGCAAAAAGATACACTATTTTAAGCACTATAATGGGTCAGATTGTGGTTATGGCCTAGAAACTGGGGCGCACCTATACGCCAAATCGGTCATTGAGACCGAAAAAATATTATTATTGCCTAGTCTAAAGGCGCCACCAAACTGGGAGAGCTTGGAATACCTAAAAACACAATATAAAGATGCAGCACCGTATCCCCACGATATAATGTTTAAGGAACTAGTTCCTGCTTGGTATAAATTAAAAATAGACGAAGTTTTACTCGAACAGAGGATTGGAAATATTATCCCAGATGTAATTGCCATTGCAAAAGGTAAAGAACTTTTAGTGGAAATCAAAGTGACTCATGGAGTGGACGAGCAAAAAGAAGAATTCGCCAGAGAAAACAAGCTTGCCATGGTTGAGTATGATTTTAGTAAGCTAAAAGACTCTTTTGACAAAGAGCTACTAAAGCGTGTTTTAACCGTGTCCTATAAGGGGGCGACTAGAGGAAGAGGCTTAGGTAGGTGGGTTTACCATCCAAAACTTGCAATAGCAAGGGCAGAAGTTACACTCAGAATGAAACAGCACTATCCAAAATTTAAGTAGAAAACACCTAACAATCAGCTCCAGCGGAAAACCTACCCGTTCCGCCTATCGGCTACACGGGTAGTTTTCCGCTGAGCAAAGCGTTAGCCCTTTCCAGTTCCACACTTGAGCCACGCCCTATGACACGAAAGAAGAAAGAGGAAGGTTCCCAGTTCGTTCGCTACTTTGGCCCGCTCCTCGATGCGCTGCGCGGCCTCGGTGGCTCCGGGACTCCGGACGAAGTCGTCGAGCGAATCGCTTATGACCTCGGCCTCTCCGATGAAGTACAAAACGAACTCCTGCCGTCCGGCGAGCCTCGCTATCGAAACCAAGTCGCATGGGCGCGCTTCTATCTCGTCCGCGAAGGTCTCCTGGATTCATCGAAACGCGGTGTCTGGAGCCTTACCGAACGTGGGCGTGGAACCAACCTTTCTTCGGAACAAGCCCGTGAGGTCTTCCTCAAGTGGGTTCGTATCTTCCAAGAACAACGAAAGGCAAAAGCTCAGGCGTCCGAGCCTGTGGAAGAGCAAGTCGCGGAAGGAACCGGTGCAACACCGAACGACTATCGTGGCGAAGTCATAGATCTGCTGCTGAAGTTGCCACCCGCAGGCTTCGAGCGCCTGTCTCAACGTCTGCTGCGGGAGGCTGGCTTTACCCAGGTCGTCGTCACCGGCAGTAGCGGTGACGGCGGCATTGACGGTTACGGCACACTGCAAATCAACCCGCTGGTCTCGTTCAAAGTTCTGTTTCAATGCAAGCGCTACACGAAGTCCGTCTCCCCATCCCACGTGCGCGACTTTCGGGGCGCAATGGCCGGCCGTGCCGACAAGGGCATCATCATCACAACCGGAACCTTCACCACCGAGGCACGCCGCGAGGCATCCCGAGACGGAGTTGCGCCAATTGAACTCATCGACGGAGAGAAGCTCGTTGACATGCTTGAACATCTGGAACTCGGCCTCAAGCAGGTAACGACCTATGAAATCGACGAGACATTCTTCGTTGAGTTCAAGGGCTAACCCATCGTTGCAGCAAGTAGCCTCGATGTAACGCAGTGGAATCGAGGATAACCCGAGCTTATAATTCCTCGATTCCGTTTCACTGCATCGAGGCTACCTCACGTTTCGTAAATCAGTATGTTGTTCAAACGATCCGGTCGGGGTTGCAAACCCCGACCGGCTTCCGTTGTTCAGCTTATCCTATCGGGCTGCTCGGCTACAAGCATTGGTTTGTCTTTGGCGCTATCAATTCCAACCCTTTCAATACTATGTAGCGCCTATGTATCGAACTGCACTTATAATCGCGTTGGCCATGGCGATCTCTGCATGCGCATCAACGCAAGACTTTAGCTGTAAGGGTAATGAGCAGTTGGCCATTCATGATACTCTGTACTTTGGAGCCGCCAAGCCAAACGGAGTCGTCTTGTCAGAGGAATGGGCCGAGTTCCTGAAGGGTACTGTCAGTCCCCGCTTTCCGCAAGGCCTTACCGCTTGGCAAGCATCGGGTCAGTGGCGCTCCGCGGAGGGTTTTATCGTTCGGGAGACATCACACGTGCTCACTCTGGTTCATCCCGATGATGAACTCAGCGAGAAGGCGGTGCTAGAGATCGTCGGTACGTACAAGTCAAAGTTTCAGCAGGAGTCTGTGCTTCGGGCCCGGTCCCCTGCATGCGTAACCTTTTAGTTATCTCTGCTTCAGCCGGTAGGGTACGCTGTGTGCGTACCTTCAAGGGCGGTTAATGGCAGGTATAGCGTAGCGTTCTGGGCTTCTGGCGCTTAGTGTCCAAATCCGTTCCATGCGGATTTGTGGCAATGATAATTACTTTGACACGCTTATGACAGGCTTGGGAGCACGCGATTCGGGATCAAAGGGATTTCGATATTTGTCTCGACACCATTCGCTATAATCCGGCTAAACACAGTTGGGTGCAACATGTCGCGGATTGCCATCATTCGAGTTTTCACAACTTTGTTCGTTTGGGATACTATCCTTTGGAATGGAGAGCTCCGGCGGACATTCAGGAATGGGACTTGGAATAGGATTGAGGTGTCTCGGAAGGCGGGTTTTACGGCGCGCGGAATGTCTGGTTGATAGCTGAAGACGTAGCGGTTTGCGCGTCTAACCAGCCCTACAGCCCTGGTTACTGCTAAATCATTAATAATGATTCCTGCGGCGGCTTTCTCTTTGATTCTTGGCCTGTTCATGATTTTCATGATGGCCGCGTTGATCATTTTCCAGGCCGTAATGCCGTTGTTCCCTGATTTGATTTCTCCGGTCATCTGGTCTCTGATGTTGTCTGTTGTTTTGTCCCTCCGGATTGGGCCGGTCGCGTTGAGAGTTGTTCTGATTCCATCGGCGATCAGATAAAGGCTTGTTCCAGTTATTATTGCGGGGTAGATCGTTGTGATTGTTGCGATCCGGGTATTTGGGAGCGGAGCCCTGATAGCCGAATTGTTGGTGTTTTCGGTCGTTATGATTATATCGATAATCATTTGGGGGATTCGGGTGCAGATAAATATTGTTTATTGAGGGGCGTGAATTATAGTCATCATGACGATCAAGATGATGGCGATTATCTGGATAAAAATAACGGTAATTACTGGTATAGGGGTATGAGTAATTATCGTAACGATAAGGATATCCGCCGTAATAATTTCTTTGTGTGACGCCATAGCCGCTATAGGCTCCGCCAGCAGGATAGTAGCTATGGTGATAGGGTGCACAGGCGCTCAAAAACAACACCAACATACCGGAGATAAGTAGTTTAAGAGTTGACGATTTCATTTTATATTTTTTTACTTTTAAGTATTCTTGGTTTAAGAATGCCAGAAGCATACTGAATGTTTAATGAATTGCAGATACTATTTTGCCGGCAGCTAACAATAGTGCTTAAAAAGAACCGTGCTTTGTCAGCTATCAGTATCAATAAAAATTGGATGATATCTGTTCCCTGCACTGGCAATTTCTATAGGTTGTATAACAGTTTTACTAGTAGAGTCCGGTAATTTAATGAAATGAGTTATCTAGAAATGTTGAAAATATCGAGCCAGATTAGTCTTCCAGACAATGAAATTGAAGTTTATGCCATTCGTGCTCAGGGCGCTGCTGGCGGACGGAATGCCTATAAAGTATCGACGGCTGTTCATTTACGTTTTGATATTAATGCGTCATCCTTGCCCGGGTTTTATAAAGAAAAGCTGTTGGCTTTATGAGTTGCAACGGGCTGGTCATCAATCAAAAAAATGGCAACTTTATGATTCTTTCAGAGTTTGTTGTATTATTCCGGCTTTCAATTACAGGTATTAATAATGAGCGATTACGAAAAAAGCAAAAAAGTCAGGCGCATTGTTTCGGTGATTTATCTTTTGGTCATGGCGGTGATTATGGGTGGAACTTATCTGTCACAACAGCAAAAAGAAGCGGCACAAAAGGAAGCACAAGTTTTGAAATTATCCGAAGAAACGCCCGGTGGTTTTTCTGAAACAACAGTTCAAAACTAAGCGAGTATGTTGTTTTATTAATCACGGAAACTGCTTCAGTTAAAGCCACTTCTTTCGTTGCTCACTGCAATTGCCTAACAACCGCGACATATTGTTCTACGCAACTACGTGCACTTTGTTAATAGCCGGTTATGGTTTTGCATCGGCTGTATCTGTTTTAGAGGGGGCGTCAAGTTCATCATAGCCTACAAAACCAGTGATTTTTTCCCATAATGTTTTTTCAAGATCACGTTTGGGTACGTCTACCGTTGTTTCCCCCGATGTTTTGATCACAGGAACGGCGCTGGGTCTGAAATCCCCCTGGATGCCAGCTATTTGATCATTCTCAAAGAATAATGAAATGCGTTTTTGCACCCTCTCTTCGTCTTCGGGTTGATCTGAATAAAGGTAATCCCAGCGATTTTTATGGAAAACATCATCCAGCATGGGTGAGCCCATAATATAAAGCACCTGGCGTTTGTTCATGCCGGGCCGGAGCTGGTCAATCATGCCTTGATCAATAATGTTGCCTTGTTGAATTTCCAGCGTATAGACACCGGGTAAGTTATTCAGAATGGTGGAACAGGAGACGAGTGTCAGGCTTGTTA
>JBAQEN010000305.1:0-7140 GCA_049286765.1 Methylococcaceae bacterium | reverse complement strand
CTGCTGGGCACGGCCGTGTTCAGCGGCATGCTGGGCGTGACCTTGTTCGGCTTGCTGTTGACGCCAGTCTTCTATGTGGCGGTGCAGGCAGTGGCCCAACGCTTGCGGCCGTCTCCCAAGACCGGCGACTTGCATCCCCATGAGCCTTCTTCAGGTACAGACCTATGATCCGGCACACAACGAAATTACGCATAGTCATAACGTTCCTCGGCTCTATGCTACTGAGCGCCTGCGCGGTCGGCCCGGACTACAAGACACCTGCAAGCAATGCGCCTCAAAACTTCGCTTATGCCGTCCACCCTGAATTCTCTACGCGAGGGATAGAAGTGACCTGGTGGAAGCTATTCAACGATAGTGAACTGAATGTTCTTGTCGATCAGACTGTGCAGCATAATTATGACCTTCAGACTGCCCGAGCAAACCTTCGCGAGGCGCGGGCTCTCTATATGGAAGCGGGGCTGAATTTGGCCCCCATTGTGACCTCGCACGCCAATTATAACGAGCAGAAACGCAGCGTCGGCGCCTTGAACAACAAGGCATTCGTGCCGCGCGAGCTGAAACTTTACAACACCGGTTTCGACGCTTTCTGGGAAGTCGATATCTTTGGCCGCGTTCGCCGCAACGTTGAAGCGAGCAGCGACGAAGTAGAGGCGCAGGAAGCCAGTCTTCGCGATCTTATCGTCAGCTTGATAGCCGAAGTGGCCAGAAATTACTTCCAATTGCGCGGCCTGCAAAATCAGTTGGCTGTGGCAAAAAAGAACGCGGAAAATCAAACCCAAACGCTGGAAATAACCCAAGTCAGGCTCGAAAGCGGACGCGGTACGGAACTCGACACGTCAAGAGCAAAAGCCCAGCTCGATTCCACGCGGGCTATTATCCCGCCATTGCAAAGTGCCATTTACCGGGCCATTCATCGGCTCGGCGTACTGACCGGACAGCTGCCGGATGCCCTGATTAAGAAACTGGAGCGGCCTGCGCCGATGCCCGGGATTCCCGAAACCATCCATATCGGTAATCCCGCGGAACTGCTGCGCCGCCGGCAGGACATACGTATTGCCGAACGCACGCTGGCTGCCGCTACAGCCCGCATCGGCGTTGCCACAGCCGACCTTTTCCCGCGCGTCACCTTTGTTGGTACTATCGCCCTTGAAGCCAGTACGCTGTCGGGACTCGGCGCAGCGGGTTCAGACGCCTATGCTGCAGGCCCGAGAATCAGTTGGGCAGCACTGGATCTGGGCCGTGTGTATGCGCGCATTAAAGCCGCCGACGCGAGTGCCGAGGCCAGCCTGGCTCAGTACGAGCAGACGGTGCTGAATGCCTTGGAGGAAACCGAAAACGCACTGGTGAACTACAATCAGGAGCGGGCCCGGCAAGCATTGCTCGCCTCGGCGGCTAAAGCCAGCGAAAGAGCCGATGAATTGGCACACCTGCGCTTTAAGGAAGGGGTAAGCGATTTCTTGACGGTGCTGGATACTGAATTGCGCCTGTTGCAAGACCAGGACCGCCTGGCACTGAGCGAAACCACCACGGCGACTGCGCTGGCAGCCCTTTACAAGGCTTTGGGCGGCGGCTGGGAAGCCACTAATGATACGGATAGAAATAATTGATAGAAAACAAATTGAATCGAAGAATTCAATTTAACGCCGGGTAAATAGTATCTCCCGACGCAGTGTTTCGAAAGATAGTTAATTTTACGCGTTACTGTCTATTCATTGGTTTCCTCATCAAACTTTTCGCTTCCATCGCTACGGGCTGCGATCACAGCTTCACGCAAGCGCACTAAAACGGCTTCAAGGATCGCTATGTCTTCCGGGGAATAATCATTAAATAACCGATTAATAAAAAGCAGATGTTCAGGAAAAGTGCGCTCAAATAAGGCATTGCCCGCCTCAGTCAATCGAATAATCTGACTGCGACCATCTTTTTCCGAGGCAACCCGATGCACCAGTCCTTTATCCTCCAGGCGGCTGATTACGCCGGTTAACGTCCCTTTAGTAATTAAGGTTTCTTCACCCAGTTTCTTGTAAGGCATCCCAGGAGTGTTACCTAATGTGATGATAACGTCAAATTGTGGCAAAGTCAGATCAAGCTTGTGAACATGACTGGCCGCATAGGATAAAAAAGCTTGATGTGTCCGTAATAACTCACGCAGCACCGTTGGAAATGTTGTTGAAGGCTTCATTGTTTAAAAAATAATTGTTTTAATTAGTACCAATAATAGCCCTAACCAAAATAAACCTCAAGATATTTGATGCAGTTACCTTAATGATTAATAAAACTATTCAATTGGGTTGTTTGAATCGCGTTAACGTCCTCGCTTCAGAAAAGACCCGCAACGAATGAACGGCAATCATTTGAAAAAGGCCGTTAAAAACATCATCACTTACGCTTTACAATCGGTATATTTTGTCCAGAAAATGATTAATCCATGAGTTCATGACACTGTAATTTAAGGTGTTGCACTTATTTTCCGGCAAGACCTGACGACTGTACGGATTAATTCAAACGGGTTCAACACCTGGTCAAACATAAGAAAATAATCGCATAATAAATTGATAAATATAAATTATTTTACAAAACATAAATAGAACCACCACCGAAAGAAGCATCATTCCCAAAAATATAGTTCTTATTAGAACAAAAATAGTTTTAATTAGAACAATATGTGCTAGAATTTCACCATACTAAATAATTAATTTGAATTTTTCTTATCCAAAAGCTCATTTTAATCGTTAGGTATCAATATCCTGTTTATCAATTATAAGGTTTACCCCATGAACACATTTAAAAAAATCCTGGCTTCTTTCGTTATCGCTGCAATGTCATCAAGCGCTTTTGCCGTGGCGAACCCGTCGTATGAAGACGTTAAAGCGGCTATCGACAATACCCTCGCTAAAGTAGAAGAGACTAAAACGGCTATGGACAATGGAGCTGACAACGAAAAGCTTATAGATTTGGTGACAGATGCCCGCCAATTGCAAAAAGATATTGCCAATAACGTGCTTGATGTAAAACGTAATCAAGCCAGCAATGTGTTGAAGCGAGCGCGCATGGCTATCCAGAACAATGAGCTGCAATCGGCTAAAGAGTCTTTAACGGATGCGGCAAACCGATATAGAGAAATTCAACAGCTCTACGCTTCCACTCACTAATATAAAGGTGGGTGCGCCGTCAGGCAAGCCGCTTTAAAAGACATACAAAGTAAACCCTTATCCGGAATTTCGGGTAAGGGTTTTTAATGTGAGTAACGCGCAGAAAAGCTCAAAGCAGGGAAGTTGGTTTTCGCCAAATGAAAAAACGCCTTTTTGCCAGCTTTAAGACGGATTCCGGAGAATGGCACTAAATTGTTATCTTTTTACTCAGTTTATATGAATGGATTATGAATTTAATGTATCAAATAAGGAAACAATCCATATATTCCCAGTGTTATTGTCAACAATAAATAGCTGGATTATAGTTAAGCCGTAGTCTAAAAATCTTTTCAACTTTATACGAGAACTTAACTCATGAACGACTTATACAAAGATATTTTAACAGGAGCCGTGTTTTTAACCGGACTGATTGGCTTTATTTCAGGTGAATTCATCATCTCATCCACATTATTCGCAACTGCGGCCATTGCCAGTAACGTTAACCTGAACCGTAAACGGGACGATACTGGACACCTGTCATGCGACTGATGCCCTTACCTAAACAGCTTAAGCAAGCGACTTGAAGACTTCCAAGGCTTACCGGCCTTGGAAGTTTTTTGTTTTTATGCATCCTTTATTTTACAACTCACTTAAAATCCCTGCTAAAAATCAGTCTTGCCGTTTCTGAAGAAACTCAATTCCGCACCACATCCCCAGTCCTGAACCAAAGCTTTACTATCACTTCATACCCGTATCTGAATTATTTTCAGCTCGTAAGAAGAAGGTTTAATGAAAGCAAAACATCAATGACGGTAATGAATGTTCTGCCACCATACAAAAACTCGCTTGGAAAATTCATATCAGGTTTTGAGTATCACCCCCTTTGTGGCTTAATCCTCGGTTTTATCCAGTATTTGTCTAACCAACTGGTTACCAGCCTCAACCAAGGGATGTATGATCAAGTTTGCCCCAAGCCGAGTTAATTCCCGCTCTTCTCCGCTGTAATAGCTAATCGTGCCGATTTGACCGGTAAAACCGCGTTTCCTGAGCTGATTGATTGCTGCACATCTGACTTCGAATGCCGG
Source organism: Methylococcaceae bacterium (assembly GCA_049286765.1). Taxonomy (GTDB): domain Bacteria; phylum Pseudomonadota; class Gammaproteobacteria; order Methylococcales; family Methylomonadaceae; genus JAGXGJ01. The sequence goes on along the minus strand of JBAQEN010000305.1, from coordinate 2,924 downwards.
CACGGTTAAAATAACTCCTTTGATTCTATCCAGTGGAAGCCTGTCCCACAGTTCGGTATCCTCGGCATCGCCATAAACTACGCGTTTGCCTTTGGCAAGCAGGTTTTCCAATACAGTGGGATCGGCATCCAGTCCCAGCACACGTTTTTCCTGCGCGTGCAGCGCCAAGTAGGAAGAGGCCCCGGTTCGGCCCATCCCGACAACCAGCCATTCCGAAGCGCCGAAGTATTCGGGCAGGCGATCAGGATGTCCTGATTTTTTTTCAAAGAGTATTAGCAACGGTTCGGCCCATGAAAACAGGCGGTGCGAATAGCGGTTCAAGGGCGCGGCAATCGCCAGGGAGCCCGCAACCGCCAGACTGATAGTCGATTTCCACTCCTCGGGCAACAAATTGGCATCAACTACCGCGCCGGTGGTGATCAGCGCAAACTCGCTGTAAGTCATTAATGCCAGGGATGAGACAAATGCTGTTCTGGCACGCAAGCCGGCCAGCACAAAAAATACAAAGAATACTCCTCCTTGTAACGGCAGCAGTAATAGTAATTGTAAAGCAGTCAACGCCTGTTCCCAGGTCGGTAAATCATTCAGTCCGATTTGCAGAAAAAATGCGACCAGAAACACTTCCTTGAGGCTCCAAAGCTTGTCGGAAAGATCGTCTGTTTTGGGGTGAGAAGCCAACATCACGCCGGTCAGCAGCGCTCCAATATCGGGGGAAACCCCCACTTTTTCTGCGAGCACACCGCCCCCCAATGCCAAGATGACTCCTAACAACAATCTAAGTTCTGCAGCGCGGCTAACCGTCAGCAGGCGATGCGCCAGCGGCCGCAGCAATGGCAACAGCAGCAATATCAAGGCCCAGGGCGTCGGTTGTTTTCCCTCCGCATACGCCAGCAACCCAATCGCGACGATGTCCTGCAAAATCAGAATACTTATCACATCCCGGCCATGCAATGTTGACAGTTCATTGCCGTCATCCAATACTTTAATGGCCAGCACGGTACTGGAAAAGGCCAGACTGGCGCCTAATACGACACCGCCGGTTATCCGTTCGCCCATCACCAGAAACACCAATGCTGAAAGCCCGGTAACCAGCAGCAAATGTGAGACCCCGACGCTTAACACTTCGTAGCGTAACAGCGAGCTGGGTTTAAGCTTTAAGCCGACTGAAAACAGCAGCAACTCAATACCGATGTCGGCCAGATGCGCCAGGTTTGGCAGGACGTTTATTTCCAGGCCGTGCAAAATATAACCGGCAACCAGATAACCCACTAGAGGCGGAAAAGACAGGCGACTGGCAATCAAGCCAATCATATAGGCGGTACTAATAAAGATTAATTCCATCATGAATATTTATATCAGGCTGCTGGGGGTAAATCGGGGGGAACAGCCTTGTTGTATACGCTGCATAGCAAAAAGTCCCCAATTTTAGGAACCATAAAATATCCAAATCCATTAGTTAAATATTTTGATCATGGCTCGTTTAAAGATGGGGTGATAAATGCGTTCATGACTGATTTTGCGATGCCTTGATTGACTTTTAAACATCCCGGAATTTAGCCCTGTCTCCAGACCAGGCGAGTTTTTGCTTCAACCTTAACGATCTTTCTTCGATCATTTATTAAAGTTCGTGGAGCGATTTCGCGGCAGTAAACCTCCAATGCCGGCCATGAAACCCTCTTTCCAGAAAATGCTATAACATCGTTAAGTGTAAGCAATTTATATTTCGCAATCATCTGATATTTAAAAAGCCAGATCATTAACACGCAATATAGCCGGTAAAATCGACACGATAATACCTGCAATCATTAATCCCGGTTCCAGAAAAGCCAGAAGTCGCTCTATTGCCACTCTAAGCTGTTTGTCATATAGAGTCGCCACGCGCAGCAGCATTTCTCCCAGACGCCCCGTTTCATCAAACATTTACCATTTGTATGGCCATTTTAGGGCTTGTCAGCCTTAGCGCTTAAGCGGCAAATCGGTGTATCGTACAACAGCGCTTGGAGTATGAAACATAAAATCATGCAGGTGATGAAGGAACGGGATGACAGCAAGCCTCTAAGCGGAATCATTCAATTAGATGATGTGTATTGGGGTGGTTAGCGTCGCGGCGGAAAAAGAGGCCGAGGCTCAGCTAACAAAGTCCCTTTTGTCGCCGCTGTCGCACTGAATGAAGACGGCCATGCTATTGCCATGAACATGAATGTAATTAAAGGCTTCCGGCTGACAGAAATATCACGTTGGGCAAAACACCACTTGCAATCGGACAGCATAGTGATGTCCGATGGATTGCCTTGTTTTTCAGCCGTAAAAAAGCAGGCTGCAATCCTATCAGTGTTGTCACCGGCGGCGGGCCACTCAGTGTGATCAAAAAAGAGTTTACCTGGATTAATACTCTGATAGGCAATGTGAAAAATGCAATCACCGGCACTTACCATGCGATAAACCCTCAACATTTACCTCGTTATCTTGCCGAATTCTGCTACCGGCATAATCGAAGGTTTCAACTGGAAGAGTTACTGCCTCGTGTTGCTTAGGTTGCTGTGAGAACGCCCCCTATGCCAGGCCGGCTTTTGAAACTAGCTGAGACTTATGGGTAATCAAATAAAAAGTTTTATGCTCTATTGCGAATAAATCAGAGCGTTGCGCTTTATTATTTTATCAAGATACTCGTTTCAATTCGCCCATGCCATTTGGCTTTTTAACGACTTGAAGTTGTGCTTTAAAACGTTTCTGTACAGCCTCAACATGAGAAATAACGCCGACAGTTTTTCCGTGAGTATGCAAACTTTCCAGCGTGCTGATAACAGTATAAAGTGACTCCGCGTCGAGATTGCCAAAACCCTCATCAAGAAACAGTGAATCGACGGATCGCCCGTTATTTGCCAATGCCGAAAGCCCCAGCGCCAGCGCCAGACTGACTACAA